>DASTZT010000205.1:0-5404 GCA_035764225.1 Ktedonobacteraceae bacterium | reverse complement strand
TGTGGATAAACACAGGAACTCATGAGTTGAGCGCACTCATGTTAAGCAAATATGAAAATACTTTCAGAAATAGCTGTGGATAAGTCTCAAGTTTAAATATATTGATGTGGATAATGTGGATAACTTATCCACAATCAATGTGGATAACCAATAACTCAATGTCAAGTTGAGTTACTACCTATCAACTCAAGAATCAAAATGTGGATAACTCTCTAAAAACACCGCTCGCAAGCTAGTTTTCACCGTCTGCTAGCTTTGAAAAAATAGCTCCTGGCTTGCGGGAAAAAGTAGCTGAGAAAAAGCAGAGTTTTTAAGGTGGGGGCTTAAAAACGTCATATTGACAGAATAGTTGGCGGAATTTAGTAGAATAAGAAAAGAGACTGTTCCTCAGGAAAAAGATGCTGAGAAAGGTAGGTAAAATATGTCACCACAATGAAGGGATGAACGTTTCATATAATGTTGTTATAATAAGTAGGGTTTCTCAATCATGTTCGTCCGATATCCTAACTTCGCCTGTATGACCTTCACAAGTAGTAGCAAATAGTACAACAGGTATATTGTTCCCTACTAAATCGTATATTTGTATTATTAGCGCGACTTTCTGTAAGATTGCTCGTTATATGTGGTGGAGGAGACAAACTGATCTGCAAGCTGGCATCTACTGTATTTGCTCTGAGGATTTTATATGACATCAACCATTGAAGCAATCAAGGCAAAAGTAGATGTAGTAGAAGAGATCGGTCAGGTGGTTGTTTTACAGAAATCAGGGAAATCTCTCAAAGGACTATGCCCGTTCCATAATGAGCGCACCCCTTCATTTTACGTCTTTGCTGAAACGCAGACATGGCACTGTTTCGGTTGTAATGAAGGCGGCGATCTCTTCTCCTTCGTCGAGAAGCAGCAAGGCATCGAATTTCGTGAAGCATTGTTATATCTCGCTGAGAAGGCAGGCATCGCCGTTGAGGAGTATAGCGGCCAGGACTTAGAGCAAGCGCAGGGGACGAGCGCAGCCAAAGAAGCGCTGTTAAAGCTCAACGAAGAAGCGTTGCTCTGGTTTCATCAGATGCTATCGCGCTCAAGGGAAGCGGAAGAAGCGCGAGCCTATCTTCAAAGTCGGGGCATTTCATCTGACTCCGTCGTTGCATTCGGCCTGGGGTATGCGCCGGAGCAATGGGAAGGCTTGACGCGTTATCTGCTCAACAAGGGATATACCGAGCAGGAACTGGTCATGGGAGGTCTGGCGAGGGAGCGTGAGGGGAGTCAGCAGGAGGGGCAAGGTGGTGGGGTATATGATTACTTTAGGAAGCGTCTGATCTTTCCTATCCGCGATATTCGTGGGCGAGTAATTGGTTTCGGTGGCCGCGCTTTAGGCGATAGCAAACCGAAGTACCTGAATTCGCCACAGACGTTACTATTCGAAAAAAATAGCGTACTTTATGCTATAGATATGGCGAAGGATGCCATCAAGCAAGCCAGACAGGTTGTGATTGTGGAAGGGTATGTTGATGCAGTCATTGCTCATCAATATGGTACCAGGCAAACGGTGGCATGTATCGGGAGTGCCATCACAGAAAAGCACATTCAACAACTGAAGAAGCTGACCCGGCAAGTGACTCTCGCTTTAGATCCTGACGCAGCTGGCAGTGCGGCCACCGAGCATGGCATTCAGGAAGCACTGAAAACGTTTGATCGCACCGTCGTACCGGTTCCAGTGGCGGCGGAGGGAATAGTAAAGCAGGATCGGCAACGCGGGCGCGGCAAGCAGCAATACCGCTCCATCATTCGTCTGGAAGAACAGGTGGATGCAGAGATCAACGTGTTGCAACTTCCGCCAGGCGAAGACCCGGACGAGTTTATCAGGCGTGATCTGACGGCCTGGCTATACGCTGTCAGTCACCCGTTACCGTTGGTGGAGTATTACTTTGTCGTCAAAGTCGCGGATCTCAACCTGCGGGAACCGGACGGAAAAACCGAAGCTGCCCGGCGTTTATTGCCAGTGGTAGGTATGATTAGCGACCGCATCAAGCGCGATGCCTATCTAAGGAAGCTCTCCACAATGATTAGCATTGACGAGCGCAGCCTTCACGAGGAACTGCAAAGAGTCCTCAGAGGGCAGAAGATCGTCAGTGTAGCGGCAGAGTTCTCCGCTCCGGTGGAGAAACAGCAGGGGAAAAAGCAGCCGGGAGCCGGATCACTCCAGAAGATACCGAGGGAACTGGAGAGCAACGGAGCCGGACGGGTCAGCGAAGAAGGAGAGGAATCGAACGCCAGTAAGCAGGGCTATGAGATCAGGCTTGACAGAGGCAGTGGTAATAGGTTACAATGGGAGGACTACCTGATTGGGCTACTCTTGCAAAATCCAGAATTGAATCTCCATGTTTGTGGTATAATAAACGATGGTGACTTCGCTGGGACAGACACGCGAGAGTTGTACCGCATACTCAACTCTGTGCATCAACGTGATTCTTCCCCCTCACATCAACCCTTAGAACAATATGTGCCTTCGGTTCTACTGTCAGCGGTGACGAGGGTACAAAGATGCGTTGAGTCGAGGTCTCCGAAAAAGGATGGGGCAGGGCTAGTAAAAGAAGCTGTCCAATGCGCAACTCGTCTCAAGCGGACGCGACTGTTACAATTAAATACAGAGCTACAATATCTTTTACGTGAAGCTACCGAAGCAAAAGACAGTGCTATGGCGCGGCAGTTTCAACAGCAATTGTTAGAAATTTATCGGCAGTTGCGCACAATCGACTCGGCGACGCATCTACAGGGGTAATCTGATAGATGTCGCAGCAAGCAGCCTTAATATATTGGCTATTAGGTGGAATCATTTTAAACCAAATTCGGATCGGGAAACAGGGTGTTCTCAATTATTAAGTTTTTCATCGCGGGCCTGTTTTCTGAAGGGGGATGCCAGAATGGTGAATCGGGAACAAGATGTAATTGATCGGGTGCAGCAAGAGCATGTGAGTACGGGGACGTTACAAAACATGTTCGAGCTTGAACCTTTTGATGAGTCCATGTTGAATAATGCGGAGAATGATTTCGATATCGATGCTGTGGGTCGTGCTCATGCTCATGCAGCGATGGGCGAAGGTCTGGTAACGCCTATCGTTGAGGACGGTGAGACATTTGACCTGTTTAAGCTCCAGGACGAAGAACCTATGGACGCCCTTGACACAAGCAAAGAGCCCCCAGCGGATTGGGAGCCTGAACCAAGCGAGATAGACGCCGAAGTTTTGGCCGATCCCAAGTGGGAAGAGTTGCAAGATGGCTTTGGAATTGCTATTGCTGATCTTGAGAGCAGCTTAGATGATCCCGTACGTATGTACCTGCGCGAGATTGGGCGCGTTCCTTTGTTAAGCGCGGAAGAGGAAGTGCGCCTGGCGCAGCTTATGGAACGCGGCAAAGCTGAGCAACTGCGAGCCGAGCGTCTGAAGGTGGCACCACATCGTCGGTACATCGAGGAAGGCGAAGAGGCCCAGCGCCGTCTGACGGAGGCCAACCTGCGCCTTGTGGTCAGCGTGGCCAAAAAGTACATTGGACGGGGCATGAACCTGCTGGATCTGATCCAGGAGGGCAATATCGGCTTGATCCGCGCCGTCGAAAAATTCGACTACACCAAAGGGTATAAGTTTAGCACCTATGCCACCTGGTGGATTCGTCAGGCCATCACACGCGCTATTGCCGATCAGGCTCGTACCATTCGTATTCCGGTGCATATGGTTGAGACCATCAACCGTCTGATTCGTATCAGCCGTCGCCTCCTGCAAGACCTGGGGCGCGAACCCACGTCCGAGGAGATCGCTGAGAAGATGGAGATCAGCGCCGAGAAAGTGCGTGAAATCATCAAAGTCAGCCAGGAGCCGGTCAGTCTGGAGACGCCAATCGGCGAAGAGGACGATAGCCACCTGGGCGACTTCCTCGAAGATCATACCGCGCTGGCTCCCGCTGAAGCGGCCAGCCACCAGTTGCTCAAAGAGCAGGTGGAGGATGTTCTGGACAGCCTGACGGATCGCGAGCGCAAAGTGCTCCAGCTCCGCTTTGGCCTGGACGATGGCCGTAGCCGCACGCTAGAGGAAGTGGGCAAAGAGTTTCATGTGACGCGTGAGCGTATTCGTCAGATCGAGGCTAAGGCTCTGCGTAAACTGCGCCATCCCAGCCGCAGCCGCAAGCTAAAGGACTACCTTGACTGATTACGTTTGACATAAGTCAGGAAGAGATGTGATGAAGATCGCATCTCTTCTTTTTGTTTGGTTGGTACAGCTATACTAACGTAAGAACTACTATCAGTATCATGGGAGTGGAAGGCGCTTTTATGCAATCCAGACGACATACGACGACTCCGCCCCGCCCGAAAATACAATCACAAGATGATGCATGGTTAAATGATATTGGACCACGAGCGCAAGGGCCATTACAGGAAAAGGCAGAGGAACCAGCCATTTTCCCCAATCGAGAGGATGTGAGGCCACCAGACAAAACGGGAATGACATTGAGGGCTAGTGACTATATTGGCTATGGACATCCCCTCTGGCCCGCGATGCTGCATATCAGTGAACTGATCTGGCGGGAGCTACATCATAGATCCGATGCGATTAATCTATCCGACCCTGCATTGACTGAAGGCGTACGTAAACGTGCCGTTGCTTTGTTGCGGACAGAATTAGCCGCTCGCCAGGTTCATGGTCTGACCGAGGCGAGCTTATTGTTAAGGGGCATTGTAAATGAGGTTCTGGGCTATGGACCGCTCAAGCCATTATTACAAGATAAAAATATCACAGAAATAATAGCGATTGGCCCTCGCCATATCTGTATTCAGTACGAGGGACGCTTAGAAGAGGTGCCGTATTATTTTGCCGATGAGCGCCATATGCGGCGCATTATCGAAAACTGCCTGCTCTTGGCGAGGCCCCATATCCGTCAGAACTGGCCTGTCACGGAGGCGTATCTCCCCGATGGCTCGCTGCTGATCGTGGCGATGCCTCCTGGCGTCATCAATGGACCCGTCATCACTATTCGCAAACGTACCACGAAGCCGCTCACGCTTGCCGAACTGGTTGGCAGTGGCATGTTGGATGCGCAGATGGCTGATTTTTTGCAAGCTTGTGTGCAGGCGCGTCTGAATATGATCATTTGTGGTAATGTCGGAGCCGGAAAAACCACCTTGCTGAACGCGTTCTGTACCCTTATTCCAGAGCATGAGCGGATCGTGACGATTGAGGAGATCAGCGAACTCTCTTTGAAGCAGAAACATGTGATCCAGTTAGTGGTGAATCTCAACCAGCCATCAAGGAGCGATGCCACATACAATCTGGTGATGCATGCGCAACATCTGCGACCAGACCGCATTATCGTCGGGGAGTGTCGGGGCAACGAAACTGGAGAGCTGCTGCGGGCGATG
>DASTZT010000204.1:0-11838 GCA_035764225.1 Ktedonobacteraceae bacterium | reverse complement strand
ATTGTGCGCTTCAACCTGGACAGGATGCTCACCTCGAATTTCCCAAAAGAGGCGTACCTCGTACGCAAGCTGGCGGGAACGGCGCTGCCTCTCGCGCCTATTCTGCATCTGGGACGCCTGGGCGATTTGCAGTTTGCCATTTCACGCAAGCTGCCGGGAAAGATGCTGCAAGAGCATACTCCGCAAGAGGTCAAGGCGCTCCTGCCGCAGATACTGGATCTGATGGAAGTGGCGCACAGCGTCGATACCAGCGAGACGCAGGGGTATGGTGTGTTCGATGATCGGGGCAATGGTCTGGATACGAGCTGGCATGCGAGTCTATTGAAAGTTGCCGAAGAAGAGGACGAGCGAGACTACTTCGGCAAATGGCACCGTATGTTCGACGAAACCTTTCTAGAGCGCAACCTCTTCGAGGATCTCTACCAGCGCATGAAGGAGCTGCTCGCCTATTGTCCTGAGGAGCGCACCTTGATTTTAGGAGGCTTCACAACGCGCAATATGCTGGCCCAGGATGGCAAGATTACCGCCGTGCTGGACCTGCTCAGTGCTGGCTATGGCGATGTGGTTGACGATATCGTGGCGCTGGATTTCTGGTGGCCTCCACTGGGGATACGAGAAGCCTTTCTGGAGTACCAGCAACAGCGTGGGCGTGATCTCCCCTTCTACACGCAACGTTTGCTCTGCTACGAATGCTATCACGCGCTGATTGGACTGCGCTTTTTCGCCAAAAGCGACAATGAGCAGGGTTATCAGATGGTGCGTGAGATTATTCAGCAAAAGCTTGAGACCTATGGCGGTTAGTTGAACGATTGTCGTACGTAGTGCGGCAGATCCTCGCGCTTCCACGAAGATCTTCGTGGAAGCGCTCTCCTTCAACCAAAGCCCCCGCAGGGCAAGCGCCTGACAATTCCCCACAAGTCGAAGGACGATTCTGCGAACCAGCCAGCGAAGCTTGTCGCAAGAGCGGAGCATTCTCTTGCCTCTGCTGTGGCAATCCGCTTGCCAAGCGCCCCAAAAAAGTTGTGGGGAATTGTCAGGGCAAGCGCAAGGCCCCCTCCCCATTTCCCCTCATCCCCTTGCCCCTACCAGCGTCCGTCCCGCCCGTTCCATGATGATTTTTGTGGGGGGATACGAGATTGTGAGGGACCGGTAGGGGCAAGGGGCGGCGCGGGGCCTGGGAGGGGGCCTCACGCTTGCCCTGTTGGGAGTGATGATGTTGAGAATAACGGGGAGGACGCTCAATAAATTGGACGCGCGGTAGCTCCCCGATTCATCGTGGGAGGTCGGTACGAAGTCCTGTCGTCCTCCGAAAGCGACACAAAAGGGAAACCAGAAAATCTGGTATAGTGGTCTAGATATATTGACAAGTAGTGTTTATAACGATACACTTAGTAATAGCAAATGCCTCATGTGGCATTTGGTGTTCCTTCGTAGTCTGAGGTGCCATTTTATCTAAGCAACAGAAAGGGGTAGATTAGCCCGTCAACCACGGGCGTATTCGAGGTGCCTTGCAAGCGGGTGAGTGAAACCGCTTGAGGACGTAACGGAGGGTGCCAGGAACCGGATATGTTCCTTAGTGGATTGGCCAAGCGGTTTCACTAGCTGTGGCAGCAGCGTTCCCGATTGCTTTTAAAAGCCTGCCATTCAAACCTTAAAGGCCATTGTTACCTGTAAATGC
The DNA here is from genome assembly GCA_035764225.1 of Ktedonobacteraceae bacterium. Taxonomy (GTDB): domain Bacteria; phylum Chloroflexota; class Ktedonobacteria; order Ktedonobacterales; family Ktedonobacteraceae; genus DASRHT01. Next base: position 10,160 of record DASTZT010000204.1, on the reverse strand, counting down.
GTGCAGACCACATCCTGTCCACTGTATCCTTTCAGGAGGGACTCTGTTAATGAAACCTTATTCACGCATCCTGGCCTTCGCTGCTGTCGGCGTTTTAGTCCTCACCAGCGTCTTTCTAGGAGTAAGCGCACGAACCACTCGCGCGGCAGCGGCATTCCCAGCGCAGCTTTTTGCTCCCTACCAGGACATAACGCTGAGCGGGCCGACGTTGCAGTCAGTGACTCAGAGCACAGACCAGAAATTCTATACCCTCGCCTTTGTGACCAACGGCGGTGGCAGCTGCAATGCCGAATGGGCCGGTACTATTCCATTCAGCCAGACGGGGCAATTTTTGCCTAATCTGGATAGCGACATCCAGTTTATTCGCAGCCAGGGCGGAGATGTCATTATCTCCTTTGGTGGCGCGGCAGGCCAGGAACTCGCGCTCACCTGTTCTGATCCCACCAGTCTGCAAGCTCAGTATCAAGCTGTGATTAACAAATATCACGTCAATCACCTCGATTTTGATATTGAGGGCGGAACTGAGGGAGATCAGACCTCGTACAATCGCCGCAATATCGCGCTGGCAGCTTTGCAGAAGGCCAATCCTGGGCTGGTCATCTCGTTTACTCTTCCATCCGCAACCACCGGGCTGCTTGATACCAGCATCGGTCTGCTCAATAACGCCAAGAGCAACGGCGTCAACTTCTCTATCGTGAATTTGATGGCGATGGACTATGGTTCGCCGGATAGCATGATGGGGCAGGAAGCCATTAACGCTGCCAATGGCTTTTTTAACCAGCTCAAGCAAATCTTCCCCTCGGATTCCACCAGCCAGTTATGGTCGATGATTGGCCTCACGATTATGATCGGTCAGAACGACTCGCAGGGAGAGATTTTCTCGGAGCAGAATGCGCAACAGGTACTCTCATTTGTGCAGCAGCAGCATCTCGGCTTGCTCTCGTTCTGGGAGGTAGCACGAGATAATGGCGGTTGCGCGGGCAGCACTACTGCTTCGGATACGTGTAGCGGCCTTTCGCAGGGCAACCTTGATTTTGTCAACATATTCAAACAGTTCAGTGGTGGCAATACCGGCGGACCAACCCCCACGCCTCAGCCACCCACGCCCACACCAAAACCAACTATGACCCCGACGCCCCGGCCAACGGTCACGCCCACACCAACGCCGGTTGGCAATCCGTCAGCCTGGGACCCCAACTTCCATCCTTATAAAGTGGGGGATCGGGTCAGCTTCCAGAACCACATCTATCAGTGTATCCAGGCCCATAACTCGCAGCCTGATTGGTCGCCACCAGTTGTGCCAGCTCTCTGGCAGTTCATCTCGTGATGCGATGAACAATAGCGAGTAATACAAGCGCGTGTGCGTAGGCCCTGGCCTACGCACACGCGCAACTTTTTCTTGTGAAGCTTTTTATGAATTTTGGTGTTCGCCTTGCGGTGGAAACACAACATCCTCGTAAACTGCACTGAAAGGAAAACGTATGCCGAGATTGGCGAGTTCGATCTCGGCATCAGGGCGAAAGGTGCGCAGTATCCAGAGGTCTTGTCTCTCCCGTCGATATACTTCTATTGCTGGACGTTGAGCGTCAATTAGCAGATATTCCTGAATGCTGGAACACTCGCGGTAGTAACCAAATTTTCGTCCCTGGTCGTAATCTTCAGTGCTGGGAGAGAGCACTTCGACAACAAGGCGGGGAGACTGTACGATATCGCTTTGCCCCCGGTCTTGCTCATCACAACTTACGGTTGCATCAGGATAGACATAGCGGGTTCTGGAGATCCGCACGCGAGCATCCGAGGAGAAAACGCGGCAACGACTACCACGCAGCGAATGGCGCAGAATGCTGATGATATTGGCTCCGATGGTGGCATGATCCAATGTGCCACCAGCCAGCATGGTCACATAGCCATCAATGTACTCATAGCGTGCCTCGACGCTGTTCCGATCAAGCGTCAAATAATCTTCAACGCTCATCGATGGATGCTGTGGTAAAGCCATTGTCGCGCTCCTTCCGCTTTTTGCTGCCGTTTAACCCCAGGTATGCTGAGTATCAGTACGTCATGAGTATATCATAGCCTGGTCTATTGCAATATAAAAAGACACCTCGAACTCCTGTTGTTCGAGGCGTCTTTGCCGCTAATCGCGTGGATCGCGATCATAAGGATCTGCCGGTGGCGGCGTGTTAGGCAATTCGCCCGGACCTGGCGGCAGTGGTGGGGTGTTTGGGAGTTCACCAGGCCCCGGTTGTGGTGGTGGGGTGTTTGGGAGTTCACCGGGTGGTTCGTCATCTCCAAAGTGCATAACATCCTCCTGTAATCTCTTGACGACACAATCAACGTCGCGCCATTTGCGCAAGGGGAGCACGCGCATCTCTGCACAGTACGGCGCACACTTAGCAGACATTGCTACGAGGACAACATTCCGAAACAGCGCACGGTCAGATGCATCCATCTGTGCTATTAGCTCAAGGATGCGTACATAGCTGTCATCAATAAGTACGAGACACTCGTCACCTTTCTTCGCAATTTCACAAAGATAGCGCAGCTTGCCCTCAATGCGGTTGCAGAAGGCGACATCATATGCGTTCACGAACGCGTGTTTTTCGAGCCACTGTTGTGTCGCGGAACTGATGCCCTCCTGCCATGTCTCACTGATGGAATAGCGTGCTGTGCAATACGAGACGGTGCCGAACTGCGAAAGATGGCGCACGCCGAATACAGCGTCTGCGAGCACGATGTCGGCTCGAATAGCTTGTGGCTTAAAGCGCATCCATCCAAGCTCAAATTCGAACGTCGTATCGTCGCGTGCTGTACGTCGCGCGATGACTTCAGGCATAGCCTTGAAGTCGTCAAGCTCTTTGATCTGCGCCAGTCGCTCTTCTTCGATACCAAGCCGCCACTCATCGTTGCACAGCCTGGCAATGGTGCGCTCATCGGGACGTGCCAGCACGCCGTCAATGTCGATGAATATCCGCATATCCATCACCTCCTGACACTCAGCATAACCGATAAACACAACCGAAAGGTATCGATGAAAGGGCTATTTTTGCGGCGCTCTGAACGGGCGCTAAAGCGGACGTGATAAATCTAGTCGGTACGACGCTCAGAGCATCGTACCAACCCGCGAGGATAGCCAATCAAAATTTGCTTGTAAGAACGATTAATTGAGCAACTTCGCAAGCGTGCGCATGCCCTGCTCTAGCTCCTCTTTGATGGTGTAGCCGTGTGGGGCCAGGCGGATGACGGAGCCGCGAGCCGAGACGATGACGGCGTGCTGGCGTAGCTCGTTCTCTAGCCAGGAGGCGCGTTCGGACGAACCTACGTTGATGGCGGTGGTCGCGCCCTTCTGCAAAGGCTCCTCCGGTCCGCTGATCTGTAAGCCCAGTTGGTCGGCAAGCGCGAAGGCTGTCTGGGAAAGCTGCTCAATCTGGGCGCGAATGCGAGCTACGCCTGTTGACGCCACCAGCTCTATGCCAGCGCGAGCAGCGTAGGCGTTGATGATTGGAGGGGTGCCGAGGTCAAAGCGGGCCGCGCCTGTCGCATAGTCGAGCGTGCCTGGATCGAATGAGAATGGGTTGATGCGTCCGAACCAGCCGGTTACCGTTGGTTCCAGCCATGCTCGTACCTCCGGGCTGACGTAGAGGAAGGCGATGCCTGCGGTTCCTAGCAGGAATTTGAGCGTGCCCGCTGCCAGAAAATCGACGCCTGAAGCTTTGACATCGATGGGGATAGTGCCGATTGACTGGTAGGCATCGACGAAGACCAGGGTTCCATTGGCATGAGCGGCGCTGGTGATCGTCTCCAATGGCAACAGCATGCCGTTGGCATAACAGACATGGGGCACCGAGACAAGCGCCAACGTATCATCAAGGGCGGAAATAAATTTTTCGGTACCTACAGCGCCTCTGGCATTGGGTGTAAGCAGATCGACCTGCCAGCCATGTGCTTGCGTCGCCAGCCACGCATGCGCAACGCCAGGAAATTCCGCCTGGCTGGTAATGATGCGACGGCGTTTGATCTGGGAGGAGGTCACAAGGGCGCTTGCCACCGAGGAGACGAGCTGCGAGACAGATGTGCCAACGGCGATCTCATCGGGTTGCGCTCCGATCAGGGCGGCGAAGGCGGCGCGTGCCCGATCTACTTCAGCGATCCAGGCGTTCCAGTGCATGCCCAGTTCCGACCAGCCAGCCATAAACGTTTCGATAGCCGTCCGCACAGGCACAGTCAGCGGTCCCTGCGAACAGTTCGCCAGGTAGATATTGCTCTGGAGCAGTGGACAAGTTTCGCGCAATGTTTGTAGTTCGCCGGGGAGGGACTGATTCGAGGTAAGCATCCTTGCTCTGCCTTTCTTAATGTCTGATCTTGAGTAGTATTACTCCTCCAATTATATCATGTAGTCAATTTGTTTTTGTGGCTTATATTGAGTTTTAAATGCACCCCCTAAGAGGGCAAGCGCAAGGCCCCCACCCATCTCCGCCCATCCCCTTGCCCCTACCAGCGTTGCCCCAACATTGTATTATGCCCAACAATCAGAGCCGAACAGGAATTTGCAACGTTCGACGGAGGTGGTAGGGGCAAGGGGCGGTGGCATGGGGGTGGATGGGGCCTTGCGCTTGCCCTATCCATGTCCCACATCGCATGTTACTGAAAACAAATCTCAACAGGGCCTTGCGCTTGATCATTCTTTGCCCTCGTTGGGATCTCCATCGGCTTCTCAAACATATCGGCTACGGGATGAGACTTCTTGCTCCTCGGTTAAGCGGTAGCCAAGATAGGGTTCGGTGATAATGTAACGTGGGTGAGCGGGATCTTGCTCTAGCTTGACGCGCAGACGCCGTATAACCCCCTTGACGTAGCCTGTGGCATCGCAATACTGAGGTCCCCAGACGCGTTGTAATAGCAGGTTGGTGGTTAGAACGCGCCCGATGTTATTGGCCAGTTCGGCCAGCACCGCGTACTCAATGGGTGTGAGCACGACGGTACGATTGGCTACGGAGACGCGCCGCTTCTCGATATCGATTTCCAGATCGCCACAGACAACCTTTTTGCTCATGATCGCTTTATTGCCGCGTCTAAGCACGGCTCGTACGCGGGCAAGCAGCTCGGCGAGACGGAATGGTTTGACTAAATAATCGTCCGCGCCGAGGTCGAGCACTGAGACAATATCGGACTCGCTCCCCTTAATGCTCAACACAATGATGGGCGTTGAGGAAAATTCGCGTATGCGTTGACAGACTTCCAGGCCTCCACAGCCGGGCATGACCAGATCCAGGAGGATGAGTTCCGGTGGCTCACGTTCAACAGCCGCCAGAGCCTCTATGCCATCGCTGGCTGTCGTCATCTTATAGCCGTGGGAAACAAGCGCCTGTTTGACCGCTGCCATAATACCAGGATCATCATCTACCAGGAGAATGCTTTGTTTTACATGACCCATGATAGCACCGCTCCTTAAAAATATTCCCTGAGGCGACGTTTACACTGCTAATTCCTGCTCCTCTGATGCTTCCAGTCCCATGAGATTCGCCGTTGGCGGTGGGAGGGCAATCAAGAAAATAGATCCTCCCTCTTTATCCTCCACCCAGATCCGCCCCCCATGAGCCTCTACAATTCCTCGACAGATGGCAAGCCCTAAGCCGCTTCCCTTCGTGTGGGCACGTTGATCGCGTTCGAGACGGTAGAAACGTTGAAAAACCTTCTCTTGCTCGCTATGAGGGATACCAGGACCACGATCTGCGACGCTGATCAGAACTTCCCGCTCTGGCGTCAACCGTGCCTCCACCTGGATAGGCGTCCCTGGTGGAGCATACTTATAGGCGTTTTCCAGCAGATTCCACAAGACCTGAAGCAGACGGTCAGGATCGATATAATACAAAGGGATGTCAGGAGCAAGCGTCTGCCCTATCATGACCCCTCTATGAAGGCGTTCAAACTCGGCCACGGCATCGGCGATGAGCACAGATAGTTCCGTCCAATCGCAGTCCAGGGCCAGTACGCCCGCTTCTATCCGCGAGAGATCCAGCAGTTGATCGACGAGTTGACCAAGACGATTGGCCTGCCCCGCGATATTGCGCAGCAGCTGCTCCTGTCCCAGGACAGATTGAATGCCATCAGCGTCAAGCAGGCTTTCGACGGAGGCGCGAATGGCGGTGAGTGGCGAGCGCAGATCGTGGGAGACAGCCGCGAGAAAGCCGCTTTTAACGCGATCCGCCTCACGTAGTGCCTCCATCTCGCTGGCGGAACGCAATAGCTGCGCATTCTTGAGCGCCAGACCGAGTTGCTGCCCCACGGTCGAGAAAAGCTTGAGATCGTTTTTGATGTAGCTATCGAGGTGCCTGTTGCCAAGCAGCATCGCTCCCAGAGTCGCGTTACCAGTGGTAAGAGGCACAATAATAAGGCTAGAGAAGCCAACCTGAAGCAAGGCACTGCGCATGGCTGGCTCGCTGCACTCGTCAGCATAGATCATCAAGGGTTCACGCCCATTTATAATGCGACGAGCCAGCGTGTAGAGTGTTTTTAAGGGATATTGCTCCAGATCGAGAGAGATATCCTGCGATAGCATGTGATGCGCGGCCAGCAGCATTTTATCCTGGTTATGGTCAAATAATAAGATCATGCCGGTATCTAAATGAATAATTTCGGTAATGCGCTGCAAAACAAGGTCAAGATGCTGACCCGGATCTGGCAAAACGCTGAGAATCTGGGCAATGGCATTGAGCGCCTCAATATGGCGGTTGTGCTGCTGCAAGGTGTCAAAGAGGCGAGCATTTTCGATGGCCGTCGCTGATTGGGCGGCGAAGGCCAGGCCCAGGCGTATATCCGCAACCTGCCATTGGTGGGAAGTGAGGCTTGAAACCGTAATAAAGCCGCTGACTCCCCTGGCGGTTACCAGTGGCAAGAGCATGAGCGAGCGGATGCCTGTCTGCTCGGCAAAGGTGGCAGGGAGCAATGTCGATATGAGAGTATCGTCAATGACCACAGGCTCGCCACGTTCCCGTATTAATGAAACCATCCGTTCATCTTGTAACAGGGCGGCAATCACATCTGGCCGTTCCAGGTGGGGCGATAATTGTGCGGATACTTTATTGAGGGTGATAGGCTCATCTTGTTCAGCGAAGAGATAGATACCGGCTCTTTCCGCGTGCAGGAGATGAATGGTCTGTTCGACCACTTTCTCAAGTGTGATATTCAGATCGAGGCTAGAACTGATAATGCCTGTGGCGGTTACCAGGTACTCAGCGTCGGATCGTCGCTGTTGCTCAAAGTTGAGCGATAGTGGTGTTTGATCAGAAGAGATTTTGCTCAATATTGACGCTTTGTTTGGCTTTGGGAAAGAGATTTCGCTCATGTTATTCTCAATGGTCCTGATAGCTTTTGCCTGGTTGACGACAGCATTGTAGTAGCTGCCTTGCCATGCGCTCTGGTATTGAGGAAGGAGCAAGGTATATAGCCGCTGCTTGATCTCCAGAGCTGCTGCTGCCAGGAAGCTGGTCAAGAAAGGACGGATCAGGCGATAATTGCCTGTTACGTCAAGGATGCCAATAATATCGTTTGTCAATGGGTGATGGATCGGCGAGGCCGTACAAGTCAGGTCTTGCCAACCGTCGCAGTAGTGTTCGGCTGCCATCAATTGGACGATGTGACCGTCAGCCAGAGCCGTGCCGATAGCATTGGTGCCTGCCGCCGCCTCGCTCCAATCTCCTCCGGGTATGAAATCAATACGTGCGAGCCGACGACGTATTGCCTCATCTCCAAGCACAGTTAGCAAGCGACCTTGAGCATCACTAAGCACAACCACGTATCCAGAGTCAGAGAGAAAGTGGGTGAGCCGTTTAATCACCGGTTGCGCCGCCTGTAGTAACAGCGCATTCTCATCGTGGAGTTGTGTCAACTGTGCCTCGCGAGCGATTGCTAAGGGGGCGCAACGCTGTGATGGATTGACCTGGAGGCTCTGGCAGCGTTGCCACGAGTCGAGGATCAGAGGTCGTGGCGTCCACAAAGTCAGGCTTCCCTTATTCAGGAAGTCCTCTCGAACCGCTGTAAGCCGTCGAGCTGTCTGCTCAATCTCCAACGGTGATGCGATAGACAGGTTAACAGAATGTTTGCGCGTGGTCATATCGCCGCCTCTGTAGGGGCTTTCATTGCCGTCGGCCAACGCTGCTTCGCTGGCTGGCGGAATCTCAAAGCATGGGCTGGCCACCGCCCGGCTTGCCCCATTCTGGTGTGTTCCGCTCTGGCTAGCGGAATATTTTGCTATTCCTCCGTATTCCTAAAACTCTATAATGCAAGTTATAGCATATGATTTGATTGACTGTCCATGAAAAAAGCCGGGGGTTGTATAATTTTTACCACTTTTTTACCACCCCGGCTTTTCCCTTGATCACTTGCTCAAAGACCAAACTCGATATCCTTGAAATCAGGAATATGGAGCGGTGCATCTGTGATGAGCGTGTCCGTCGTCAGCAGCATACTGGCGATACTGATGGCATTTTGCAGCGCCACCCGCGTCACTCTGGCCGGATCGACGATGCCCTCCTTGAACATATCGACATACTGGCCTGTGGTAGCGTCGAAGCCGTAGCCGAAAGGTTTGTCGCGTATATTGGCGATCACAACACTGCCCTCGTAGCCTGCGTTTTCGACGATTTGGCGTAGCGGCTCCTCCAACGCGCGTCTCAGCGTATTGACTCCTACAGCCTCCTCCGGCAGGCTGGATTTGACCTTTTCCAGAGCTGGCTGGGCCAGGATAAGAGCCACTCCTCCACCGGGCACCACGCCTTCCTCAATGGCTGCCTGCGTCGCTGCCAATGCATCCTGCACCCGCAATTTGCACTCTTTCATCTCGACTTCGGTTGAAGCTCCCACTTTAATCAGCGCAGCCCCGCCCGATAGGCTGGCTAAGCGTTGCTGAAGCGTTTTGCGGTCATACTCGCTGGTGGCCTGCGTCAACTGGGCACGCAATTGATGCAGACGCTGCTGGATGGCCTCTTTATCGCCCTGACCGTCAATAATCATTGTCGTATTCTTTGTGGTAGTGATGCTGCGGGCGCGTCCCAGGTCCGCCAATGTGGCATATTCCAGGGTGCGGCCTAGCTTCTCGCTGATGAGCTGGCTGCCCGTCATGATGGCGATATCTTCTAACACACCCTCGCGGCGATCCCCGAAGCTGGGCGCTCTAATCCCCAGAACGTGAAATGCTCCGCGTGTTTGATTGGTAATCAGAGCCGTTAAAGCCTCGCCTTCAATATCTTCGGCAATGACCAGCAGTTCTTTCTGTCCTTGCGAGAGCAGTTGTTCCAGTAGGGGCAGTAAAGTTGTGATTGACCTGATCTTCTGGTCGGTGATTAAAATATACGGCTGCGAGAAGACCGCTTCCATGCGTTCCTGGTTATTGACCATATAGGGAGAAATATAGCCGCGATCAAGTTGCATGCCCTTGATATACTCTATTTCGGTAACGAGGCCGTTTCCCTCCTCTATCGTCACCAGGCCATCATGCCCGACAAGATTTAGCACATCCGCGATCAGCTCGCCTATGGCGGGATCTCCTGCGGCGATAGTGGCGACCTGGGCTATATCTTCGTGTGACTTGATAGGTTGGCTGATCGCTTTAATCTCCGCCAATAGAGCAGCCGCAGCGCGCTCCAGACCTTTGCAGAGGAGCATAGGATTCGTCCCTGCCACCACATTTTTTAGCCCCTCTGCCAGAATGGCCTGCACCATAATAGTTGCCGTCGTTGTGCCATCGCCCACCAGATCATTCGTCTTGATCGCGGCCTCTTTGAGCAGTTGGACGACCATATTGGTAAAGGGTTCTTCCAGATCAATGCCACGGGCAATCGCAACGCCGTCGTTGAGAATCCTGGGCGTCTCAAGGGGATGGTCCAGAATAACATTGCGCCCTCGCGGCCCAATAGTTACTCTGACGGCATTGGTCAGCGTGTCCACCCCTTTGCGGATCGAATGCCGCGCCGTCCCTTTGAACTGAAGTTGCTTGCTCATGAATCTATGCTCCTTGCTTCATATCTTCGCTTCGTGGCGACGCGATTGTATCGCGTCCAATTCATTGTCGTGCCGCTACCCGAAATCGTGCTTCCCCACGAGGGCAAGCGCGAGGCCCCCACGTCCCTCCACCCCGCCCCTTGCCCCTACCGGTATCCCCC
>DASTZT010000203.1:0-11692 GCA_035764225.1 Ktedonobacteraceae bacterium | reverse complement strand
TGCGATTATCCCGAAAGGAATTAGGGCAAGCGCAAGGCCCCATCCCTTCCCAGCCAGCCTCCCCTTGTCCCTACAGTTCCTTCTACGGGCATCTTGTCCCAAACGAGAAACGGAGGTGGTAGGGGCAAGGGGATGGGCTGGTTGGGATGCGGGGGCCTTGCGCTTGCCCCCGCTGGAGACCCGTTCCTACTGCGAGGTGGCGGTTGTGGCGATGACGGATGGTACGTCCGAAGCTCGTAGCAGAGTGTTGAAGGCTGCCAGATCGGTCTCGATCACTGCCTGGAGCTGTTTCACCTGGGCATTGATGCGAGCTGAAAGATCCTCGAAGACTTCGTACATTTGTTGGGTGGGGACTGCATCGGAGCTGCCAACGGTGCCAGCTAGCGTGACTATCTTGGCGTTGAGCTTGGCCGGATGGTTCAACGTGTCCTGGCGCGTTTTGGCTTTGACCTGGATCAGTTCCTCCTCAATTGCTGCTAGCTTCTCTTTGAGTGCGCTGGCCGCTTGTGTGATGGCCTCGTGGTCCTTATGCTTTTGAACGCGACGTTCCCAGTCCTCGATCTGTTTGCGTATATCCCTGAGCATATTGATCGCCTCGTGGGTTTCCGAAACTTTATCGCGAACGCGCATGCGCAACTCAAATTGAGCTTGCAGATCTTCTACCGTTGCTGCGATACGCGGGTCTTTCTGAATCTCAAAAGGTTGCGTATACGTTTGATCGCCAACTGTCAGCCGCATCTGGTACTGACCCGGAGCGGCAACGGGAGCGGCGACCGGCCCATCCATCCCCATAAAGCCCTCCACTTTTGCGGCTTCGGGATAGCGCATATCCCAGATGAAACGATTGGCTCCGGCATTTTTCGGAATGCGCGTCTCCTTCTTCTCCGCCGCCTTTGCGCCGTTCTTGTTCTCCGCCTGCTTATCCGCTTGCTCCTCGCTCGAAAATGTCTTGATCTCGTTCCCCTGAGCATCGAGGAAGGTCAGTTTCACCTCGCCTTCGGGCTGCTCTTTGAGGTAGTAGGTCACAATCACGCCGTCGGGCGGATTCTGTCCGGCATCCAGGCAGCGATCAAACGACTCGCCATTGGCTTTTTGCTCGCGACGCATCGTGACCATCACGGTGCCGCTCATGCGGAAGTACCTGCCCCCGGCAGCAGGCGCACGCGAAAAGCCCATATTGGTGAGGAAGCGCAGGGTCGGGCGCGGACTGAACAGGAAGGCGGCGCTGTCCTGTATCTCCTCGCTGATCTGACGTAGCGGCGTAATATCGTCGAGTACCCAGAATGCGCGTCCGTGCGTCGCCACGATCAGATCGCTGTCCTTGATGACCAGATCATGGATTGGCACAACCGGCAGATTGAGGCGCAAGGATTGCCAGCAGGCTCCGTCGTCGAACGAGACATAGATGCCCGTTTCGGTTCCGGCAAAGAGTAGCCCGCGCCTGGTCGGATCTTCGCGAATCACGCGGGTGAAGTCGTTATCGGGTATTCCAGCCACAATCTCCGTCCAGCTCTGACCATAGTCGTTGGTTTTGAAGAGATAGGGCTTGAAGTCATCTTGCTTATAGCAGGTCGCGGCAACATAGGCAGTCGCCGGATCGTGGGGCGATGCTTCAATAATGCTAATCAGCGCCCAGTCTGGCAGGGTGGGGGGAGTCACATTATTCCAGGTTGCGCCGCCGTCCTGCGATACATGGACCAGGCCATCATCTGAGCCAGCCCAGAACAGGCCGCGCTTGAGGGGCGATTCGACGAAGGCAAAAATGGTGCAGTAGTATTCCGCACCCGTATTATCCTTCGTGATCGGTCCGCCGGATGCCTCCTGCTTGCTGCGGTCGTTGCGCGTCAGATCGGGGCTGATGATTTCCCAGCTCTGACCCTCGTTGGTAGTGCGGAAGACATAGTTACCAGTCTGATAGAGGATATTGGGATCGTGGGGCGAGAGCACGATGGGACAGGTCCACTGGAAGCGATACTTGAGATCGCCTGCTCCCCAGCCAGAGGCGAGTTCGGGCCAGACGCTGATATTGCGCGATTGACGAGTGCGATGGTCGTAGCGCGTGATAAAGCCCTGATAGTTGCCAGCATAGACGATATTTGGATTATCGGGTCGGACCGCGATATAACCGCTCTCACCGCCGCCGATATCGTACCAATCGGATTGGGCGATGCCTGCCCAGGCTGAGCGATTGGGGACGCAGATGGTGGTGTTGTCCTGTTGTGCGCCATAGACGCGATAGGGAACCTGGTTATCCGTCGTGACGTGGTAGAACTCGGTCGTTGGCTGGTTGTATGGGGTGGACCAGCTCTCGCCACCGTTGAAGGAGATGCTCGCCCCGCCGTCGTGACCCATAATCATACGTTGTGGGTTATTGGGATCGATCCAGAGCGCGTGGGTATCGGCATGCGTGACGGGTACTTCGGAGAAGGTGCGACCGCCATCGATGGATTTCCATGCCTGTACGTTCAACGCCCAAACCGTATCGGCATCTTGCGTATCGGCAATAATATGCTGGTAGTACCAGGCACGAGCGCGTAGAGGGCGTTCCTCGCTCAGTCGTTGCCAGGTTTCGCCCCAGTCGTCCGAACGGAAGACTGCTCCATCTTCGGCCTCGATAATGGCCCAGACGCGACCCGCTTTGGCTGGCGAGATTGCCAGACCGATTTTGCCCAGCAGCCCCTTCGGCAGACCCTGGTTGCGCGTAATCTCGCTCCAGGTCTCTCCTCCATCCGTTGATTTGAAGATGCCACTGCCTTCGCCACCGCTAATCAGCGTGTGGGGCAGGCGAATAGCTTCCCAGAAAGAGGCATACAAAATGCGTGGATTGTTCGGGTCCATCGCCAGATCGCTTGCTCCCGCTTTATCGCTGCGGAACAGCACCTGTTCCCAGGTCGCGCCACCGTCGCGCGAGCGATAGACGCCGCGTTCAGCATTGGGGCCGTGAGCATGGCCGAGGGCTGCCAGGTACACCAGATCGGGATTCTGCGGGTGAATACAGATCTTGCCAATCTGCCGGGTATCCTCAAGCCCAAGATGTCGCCAGCTTTTGCCGCCATCGGTTGATTTATAGACGCCATCGCCATGAGAAACATTGCCGCGAATCGTCGTCTCGCCCATGCCTGCGTAAAGCACATTCGGATCAGATGGCGCGACTGCCAGAGCGCCAACAGACGCACGTTTGAAAAAGCCGTCAGATACGTTTTCCCAGAGTAAGCCCCCATCGCTCGTTTTCCAGATGCCACCGCCCGTTGAACCAAAATAAAATACCTGTGGGTTTACCGGGTCACCGGCTGTCGCAACAACGCGGCCTGCCCGAAAAGGGCCGATCAAGCGCCATTCAAGCGAATTGAGCAGAGAAGGCTTGATCCCTGGTGCCGTTGAATTTTGAGTCTGATCGTTGTGAGGGTGTAGCTCTTTTGACATGTCGTACCAATCTCTTTCCTATGCGCTGGTATAGCTGTACATTCATGCGAAAAAGTTGCTCAGGTGGGTCGGGTTGGCCAGCATTAGCGCAATGGCTGGATCAACCTTGCAGGTATACTACTATGATATTATCTCAACTATCTCTTTGCAACCCTTGTGCTATGCTACAATAGAGTGTCATTTTTGACCAGTACGTCTTCGTTGTTTGAAGTCTTCCAGATCAGAACGGTTGATGCGGTAATTATGACGTGCTGCGGTTCCTAAATCAGTTGCTAAAAGTTCCCCATTTTGTATCCATTTATAGACTCGTCTGATATTTACTTTTAGTGCATTGGCTACTTGTTCGGCTGTCAATATTTCTTCTGACATGGCACCTACTCCTACAATTCTCTTTCTCTTTATCTGTAAGCTGAGGGATTGGTAGTTGGTTTCAATCGCTCCCTCGCGAAAATCCTACAATTCTCTTTATCTGTAAGCTGAGGGGTTGGCATGATTATAATGCGTTCGGAGTGGTAAGTCAATTAAACGTATTGAGATGGCATTACTTGACTTTTTCATACGCATATGGTATCCTTCTTACATCAAAATACAGTAAGGCACGTAAACGTATCGTTACCGTGTTTATAGTACAGCAAAAAAGCCTACGTTCCTGCGTAGGCTAAGAGAGTCTAGTCAGGTCAAACCACTCTAGTCTCTCCATGCCGCATGATAGCGACAGGGGAGCCATCAGTCAAGCAAATGAGAAAGGAAGCTTGAGTTATGGCAGTACCATGCATTGAGAAACGCAGCCGCCTCCGCATTTCTCCGTTGATGAGCATTCAGCACACTATTTTTCGTGAGCAGTATGAACACGGCCTAGCCTATGTCCTCTTCGAAGAACAGGAACAGCCCACTCCCTTACATGATCTATATCTGGTGGATATGTTCCTGCTTGCACGAAACCTCTTTCACTTCTTCGATGGACAACACCAGCCACACCTCCATGCTCATTTTGGATTGACTCTAGGTGAGATCCACGGCGGTGTTTTGTCGCCCACAAGTGGCACCGTCCGGTCTGATGTGACCACCCTGGTGACACTTGCTGACGAGGAGATTATGCGCGGATACCGTGCAGGGAGAGAATTCTACTTCACCGAGGCCGACAGCGAGCCTGAATGGCACTGGACAGAAGATCGCCTGTTCGAGCGATTGGAGGAACTGGCCCAGGAGTACGACACCTATCAGGATGCCTCACGCACCATCCGCTTTGCTATCGGGGGTATTTTAGGTGAATTAAGCGGGCCGCTTTTTCCCTGGACGGCAGAAGAACAACGGGCCGTTGAAGCAGAGAGCATCAAGGAGCTTGGCTATGTCTGTCCGCTCAATCCTGGCAGTATTGCTGCTCGCCAGCTTTTGATACAACCAGTTCTATGATGTGATGAGCGTGCAACCAGGAGTAATCTGGTTGCACGGCTTGTGGGAAAGAGGATAAGCAGGATGCTGCTGAGCAAAAAGATCAGAATTGAGGTCAATAAGCAGGAGGCGGAAGCGTTAGAGTTCATGCAGGGCAAGTGTCGCGGCCTCTATAATTGGTGGATCGGGCGACTGCGCAATGGGGAACGCTGGCTTCTCGAACAAGCGAAGAAATCACTCAAAGAGAGCAAAGCGTATGACTCTGAACTGCGTTTCGTCTATGGCAAGCTGCTTGCGGAAGTGTACTTTCGTATCGACAAAGCCATGCAAGCCTTTTTCAAGCGGGTTGCTGAAGGCGTAGGGAAGCCTGGGTTTCCTCGTTTCAAGCCACGTCACCAGTTCTTTACGCTCTGCTATCCGGCGATGTATCTGGTTATTGAGGGCGACACCATTATCCTACCCACCGGAGGTGGAGGCAATTGGGGACCCAAACGCTACCCCAACATTCGAGCAAAGCTGACCGAAACGCCACCACTACATTTTCGAGAAGTGGCCGTTTCCCGTGATGCACGAGGGAACTATTACTGCTCGTTTGTGTATGAACAGGCAGAGCAGCAGGTGTCCCAGCATGGGATCGTCGCCTTTGATTTGGGAATCAAGACCTTAGCCACAGGCTATACCGATCATGGGCGTTTTTACCATATTGGCGGGTTCAAAGGCTATCGCTGGTATAATAAGCAACTGGATAAAATCCGTTCGAAACGCGATAAATACAAGAAGAAATCGCGTCGGTATATTCATCTCTCAAAAGTCTATCAACGTGTCTCCGAACAGAAGCGCAACAAGCAACGGGACTGTCTGCAGAAAGCGTCGCACCTTATCGCAGGCCGACTGGCTGAAAGAGCTGTGGTCATTGGCGATCTTTCCCAACGACAGATGGTCATCAAAAAGCAAGAGAACGAAACCCCAAAGGAGCGGCGGAAGCGGCACATCCGTAACCGGATGGTGTATAATGATTGGGGCCTCTACAGCTTTGTGCAGATGCTTGAATATAAGTGTCTGCGCTTTGGGAAAGAACTGCATATCATTGATGAAGGTGGTACGACCAAGATGTGCCATAACTGCAAGCGTAAGCAAGATATGCCGTTATGGAAGCGGACGTATCGCTGTGAGAACTGCGGCTTAGTGATGGATCGTGATGAGAATAGCGCGATCAACATTTATGAGCGGTTCCTTGCCCGGCTGGGGCCACACACGTAGTCGGTCTACGTGCGGTGTACTGCATGTGTATGCAGGAATCATCACGTTTGAATACGTTTTGAAAGGCAGTGCGGGCATGAGCACGAATCCGTATCAAGGCCAGAATCCCGATCAGACAAACCCGTATGGTGGCTATGGTGGCTATACTCCTCCGGCTCAAACAGGTGCTCAGCATGGGCAGCAAGGATATCAACAGCCGGGAACTGGATATCAGCAGGGCGATGACCAGTATGTCTACGGTCAACAACAGCAGCAACAGCAACAACAACAGCAGCAGTATAGTACGTATCAACCGCCGTTAAGCGCCTCAGCTAAAGCGCAGGGGAATGCCGGGGCTTCTGAGCCGACTTCACTGGGGATGAACGCCCGAAATGAAGCGGTCCTGAGCTACCTCTTCTGGGGCGTTAGCGGCCTCGTGTTCTTTGTGCTGGAAAGAAAAAATCGCTTTGTACGCTTTCATGCTGCTCAGTCGCTGGTCGTTTTGGGCAGCGCCATGATCGTCTATATCGTTCTGAGGCTGATCACCGTCATCCCGTTAATTGGCTTTCTCTTAAGTCCTATCATCTCTTGTCTGACCTTCGTGGTGCTCATTCCGGCGGCGCTGATCTGGATCTTCTTGATGGTGCAGGCGTATCGAGGCGCAAGAACAAAACTGCCCATCGTCGGTGACTATGCCGAAGCACTGCTAGCACGTTTTAGCAAGCAGAAGAACAGCAGCGTTGTATAGCAACCGGTGATCGCTGGTGGGGAGATAGGGAGTGTCATCATGGCAGAGGCGCAGCGAGCAAGCCAGCAGGCAGATGCATCAGAGGGAGCCGACGCGTCGGTCGTTGGCGTCCTGCTGGTGCATGGCTTGCATGGCGGCAAGCACGATATGGTGGAGTTTGAGGCTGCCTTACAGAAAGAAGGTATGCTGGTCAGGAACATCTTATTGCCAGGACACGGCTCCAATTTGCGTGAACAGTTACCGGTCCACTGGGAAGACTGGACGCAAGCCGTAGCCGCGGAACTGGCGAAGCTGAAACAGCAGAGCGATGTTGTGTTTCTGGTAGGCCATTCCTTAGGAGGCGCACTCGTCCTGTATACGGCGGCCTATGAGAAGGTCGCGGGTGTGGTGGCGATGTGCGCCCCTTTGCATCTCTACCCGATGGCTGAGCAAGTGGTGAGCGTCGTCAAAAACATTACCCCGTTTTTGCCAGTCTTCCGCGACGATGTAGCTGATCCAGAGGCACGCCGTCTTTATCAGCAGAGGGCCAGTGTGCCACGCTGGGTGCCAGTGCAGCCGGTTGAAAGTCTGCTTCAGTTTCTCCCCCATGTGCGCACGAAATTGCCAGAAGTGACTGTTCCTGCGTTGATTATGGCAGCCGCACACGATCACATTGTACCGACGCGCGATAGCTATGAAATTTATCGTCGTCTTGGCTCACAAAAGAAACATCTCGTAACCTTCCACCGCTCCTCTCACGTCCTGATGAAGGACTATGACCGTGAAGCCGTCTACGCCCGCACAAAAGCGTTCATCAAAGAGCAGATCAGCCACTCTTGTCCTCCTTTATGCTTATAACGCACAGAGAAATCCTATACCTGGTTATCATGTCGAATGCTCTTAGGCCACGCTAACTATAACTGTAACCACGCGGGTATTCTTTAGCAATTGGAAAAATACCTGCGTGATTACTTTTTACCTGCATTTATTTGATGGAACAAAGACTAAATATCTATAGCCTAAAATAGCTGGCGTGTTGCGTAATGATGATTTTCTATGTTACTCTTCTGTTTATGGGGCTCTTGGGAAAAATGCTCACAGGTAGAACGAGAAGAGCACATCTCTGGCGGCGTTGGCGATCTCATCTCAAATTTAAAGCGTTTGATATTTTAAGTTCTTGCGTAGGGGAGCCATGAAGGAGAGGTAGCCGATGATTAACTGGCAAATGTTCAGTGTTTTTATTGTTGTTTTTGCGGTTGTGACGGTTCTCGGCTTATTAGCCAGCCGTTGGAGGCGTGGAGATCTCAACCGGTTGCAGGAGTGGGGGTTGGCCGGGAGGCGCTTTGGCACAACCATGTCCTGGTTTCTGCTGGGAGGAGAGATCTATACGGCCTATACTTTCATTGCCTTGCCGGGCAATATTTTTGCACAGGGTGCGGTAGGTTTCTTTTCCATTCCTTATGTGATCCTCTGTTATCCTATTTTTTTCATGGTTCTGCCCAAGTTATGGACAGTTGCCAGACATCGAGGATATGTGACACCTGCCGACTTTGTGCGTGAACGTTTCGGTAGCAGCTCATTGGCGCTGATGGTCGCCCTGACCGGTATTTTAGCCACCATGCCCTATATTGCGCTGCAAATGTATGGCATTCAAATTGTGATTGCGCAGATGGGCGTGCCGTTGGATATCAATATCATGGGTGTGCGCTTCGACATCACTTTATTTATCGCCTTTGCTATTATGGCTCTTTATACCTATAACAGTGGTTTGCGCGCTCCGGCGATGATGGCCATGATAAAAGACCTGATGCTCTGGTTCATTATCCTGGTGGCGGTCATCTATATTCCATTCAAGCTGGGTGGCTTTGGACACATTTTTGCTGCTGTCCCTTCTCAGAAACTGCTCCTGCTTCCCAAACAATATCCGTCATACGCGACGCTGGCGATTGGCTCGGCAATGGCGCTGTTTCTCTATCCCCATACCATCACCGGTATTCTCAGCACCAACAGCCGTAAGGCCATTCAGCGTAATGCCGCCTTTCTCCCGGCTTACAGCCTCTTGCTTGGTCTTGTCGCCTTGCTGGGCTATATGGCAATCGCCGCTGGTATCCACGCATCACCTATTTACAAAACAAACGCTACCCTTCCCTTCCTCTTCGCAAGCATCTTCCCCGATTGGTTTGTGGGATTTAGCATGGCGGCCATCGCTATCGGCGCGATAGTCCCCGCCGCTATTATGTCAATCGCGACAGCTAACCTCTTTACGCGCAATATCTATAAGGAATATTTCCGTCCATCATGTACTGATCGCGAAGAGACCAATGTCGCCAAGCTGACTTCTCTGGGCGTCAAAATTGGGGCGTTGGTCTGTGTCCTGGTTTTGCCGACCACCCAGGTGATTAACTTCCAGTTGTTGGGCGGCCTCTGGATCTTGCAAACGCTGCCAGCGGTTTTCATCGGCCTCTACACCAACTGGTTCCATCCCAGAGCCTTGATGGTGGGTTGGGCCTGTGGCATGATCGTAGGGACAATAATGGCTGCTTCGCAGAACTTCGCCTCCGTTTTCCCGCTGGCCATTGGCGGTTATACCGTGCCAGTCTACGCTGGTCTGGCGGCGATGCTCTTTAATGTGCTGGTGACGGTGGCATTGACCGGGTTGTTCCGCCTCTTCAATGTGCCGACGAAGCAGGATGTAACCTCTAAGGCAGATTATGAGGCCACGCCCGTTCTGGCCGTTTCTCCATTGATGCGCCGTTTCATGCCATCGCCAGAGGTGCTGCCAGTGCAACCCCAAATGCAGCCCCAGTTTCAACCGCAATTTCAATCTGGTTCAGGCTTCCGAGCGATGGACCCGTCGATGTTCTCTCACGAGAGGCAGCCACCAGTCAGTACGTCCTCGCCCCAGTTGCCGCCTCCGCCTTCTGTTATCGGCCTCCCAACGGATGGCTATCGTCCCACAAAACGTTTCTAGACCTGACCGAACCCCTGGAACACTCTTCCAGGGGTTCGGCGTTTCTTGCCTTCTATCTTGCAAACCCCTGATTCTATTGCCGCTCTATCCTGCCATCAATGCTTGCCAAAGAGCACAAGAGGTTATACCCTACAAAGAAGACAGGAAAGAAGAGATATGGAGGTATTGAGTGACGCAAGAACAAGAAAGGCAGGCGCTGGCCGGGCTGAAAATCATCGACATCGCAACGCTCTTTGCCGGTCCTATGGCTGCAACCATGCTCGGTGACTTCGGCGCTGATGTGCTCAAGGTTGAGCATCCTAAAGGCGATCCTGCCCGCTTTCACGGCCATGCCAAAAACGGCGTTGGTCTGTGGTGGAAAATGCTGAGCCGTAACAAGAAAGCCATTACCCTCTATCTAGGTTCCTCTCGTGGTCAGGATATTTTTCGACGGCTGGTGAAGGATGCCGATGTGGTGATCGAAAACTTCCGACCCGGCACGCTTGAACGCTGGGGCCTGGCTTACGAGCAATTGGCGGAGATCAATCCCAGGCTGATTCTGGCGCGGGTCACAGGTTTTGGGCAGATCGGTCCTTATAGCCATCGCCCCGGTTTTGGTACCCTTGCTGAGGCGATGAGCGGCTTTGCCCATATCACTGGCCAGCCCGATGGCCCTCCTACGCTTCCTCCCTTTGGTCTGGCAGACGGCATTGCGGCGCTGGCGACGGCGATGGCTATTCTCACGGCCTTACGCGCTCGCGATACGACCGGGCGTGGACAGGTGATCGACCTCGCTATTATTGAGCCGATCCTCACGATTCTCGGCTCTCAGCCGACCGTCTACGATCAACTCGGTTTTATTCAGCAGCGCACAGGCAACCGTTCGCAAAACAACGCTCCCCGCAATGCCTATCGCACGGCTGATGATAAGTGGGTGGCGATTTCAACCAGCGCACAGAGCATTGCCGAACGCGTAATGCATCTGGTCGGGCATCCAGAGCTGATTAACGCACCCTGGTTTGCTACAGGAGCCGAGCGGGCGAAGCATGCCGTCGAACTTGATGCCGCCGTTGGTGGCTGGATCGCTCAACATACTTTTGACGAGGTGGTAAAAGCCTTTGAGGAGGCGCAAGCAGCGGTCGCTCCTATTTACGATGTGGCCGACGTGCTGGCCGATCCTCAATACCAGGCGCTGCAATCGATTATTACCGTCGCTGATCCTGAGCTTGGGCCGTTGAAAATGCAAAATGTGCTCTTCCGGCTCTCGGAGACTCCTGGTCACATTCATAGCACCGGACCGCGTCTCGGAGCGCATAATCAAGAGGTCTATGGCGGCCTGGGAATCGATCAGCAAGCGCAGGAAGAACTGAAGCGGGAGGGCGTGCTATGAAGCAACCAGTAATACGCAGCTATCTCTACGTTCCGGGCAGCAATCAGCATATGCTTGAGAAGGCGATGAGTACGGATGCCGATGCCCTGATCCTCGATCTAGAAGACGCCGTCGCCCCTAATCGCAAGGTCGAGGCGCGTCATAACGTTGCTCAAGTGCTCCAGATTCAGCCGGTCAAGCCGCTTTTTGTGCGCATCAATGCGATTAATTCTGGTCTGGCAATGGACGATATTGCAGAGGTGGCCGGACCCTGGCTAACTGGCTTGCGTCTGCCTAAAACCGAGAAGCCAGAGGAGGTGCATTTGGTGGCCGAGCAGCTTGATCGTCTTGGCTGTCAGGCAGGTATCCAGTGCGTCATCGAATCGGCCATCGGCGTTGAACGCGCCTACGAGATTGCCAGTGCGCACCCTCGCATCACCACGCTCGGCGTTGGCGAAGCTGATCTTGCGGCTGATCTAGGTATTAGCACTGAAGACGGCTTTGCGTACATACGTTCGCGCATCGTCGTCGCAGCTCGCGCCGCCGGTTTAGCCCCGCCAGTCCAGAGCGTTTATACCAATATTCGCGATCT
>DASTZT010000202.1:0-9229 GCA_035764225.1 Ktedonobacteraceae bacterium | reverse complement strand
GAAGCGGCGCGCGAGGATAGGAGCGTTTCCCCTCAGTCGTGCTGGTGCGGCAGAACTTGACGGCACGATTTTTGTCTTGCGCGCTCTTGGCTATATCGGGCAGGACGATCAATTGACCTTGAAGGGCAGATTGTTGCGCAGCATCTTCCATCCAGCCGGTATAGCTATTATTGAGCTTATCACGCAAGGTATTCTGGATGATTTGTCCGCACACGAACTGGCGGAGGTCTGTAGCTGGTTTACTTTTGATAGCGACCGCCGCCTGAGCAACCGTAGCACGCCGTTGCCCAGGATAGTCAAGGTGCGTCGTGAGCTATGGCGCGTGTCTCAGCATATTCGCGGTATTGAAGAGCGAGCCAATGTGACGTTCACTCCGGGCATTGTGGCCGAATTTCACGGGCTGGCCCTGGCGTGGGCGCGTCACACTTCGTTGAGCGGTTTGCTGCGGCGCATTGATCTGGCTGAGGGCGATATTCTGATGTTGCTGAACCAGACTATTGATCTGCTGCAACAGGTGCAGGCTGCCGTCGGTCAGCTGCTAGACGACAAAGATGTATGGGAGCAGGCTTCGCCGATCATGACCGAAGGTGTGGACAGTGGGGCCAATGCATCGGTACGCGAGAAGAGGCGAGTAGCGTTACTGCTGGCCCAGCGTGAGCGCCTGGAAAAGCTGCGTCCGCTTTTATCGCAGGCAGCAGCCTCATTGCTGCATGGTATTATCATTCAGAGCCGAACCGTTCCCTCGATGGTTGCTCGCGTCGGTGCGGAAGAGGTGCCACTGGACGCTGAAGAAGATAGGGATGCGCAAAGCTTTGGCGACCAACAGGCGTTTGTTGGCGATTTGTAGTACACAAGTGCTTTTTACAGGACTATCCCTCAATTGATCTTTCCTGCCTTTATCTTGGGATAATTTCAGCGCACACACATTACTTTGGTCATGCTTCTGAGGCTGATGCATTGTCAGGAACATGGAAGTTGACTAATATGTACAAAGGTATAATCTGTTACAGCGAGGGTAGGGGGAATGAAGGGTAGTACAGGTTGATACTATGCAGGGATATTGGTCAACAGAACAAAGAGGGGTTTTTAATGAACGCAGAAGCATTGATAGGCACAGTGTTGGGTACCTGTACGTTGCAGAAGTTGGTAGGACAGGGTGGGATGGGTGCAGTCTTCCTGGCTCAGCAATCCCGCCCCCGACGACAGGTTGCTGTCAAGGTACTTTTACCAATGACACCTTTAAGCCCTCATCAGCTCACAGCGTTCCTGGAGCGGTTCCGGCGCGAGACGGACGCGGCTGCATCACTGGACCACCCGAATATTATGCCAGTATATGAGTATGGAGAGCGAGACGGGCTGGCCTATCTGGTGATGCCTTACATTAGCGGTGGGACATTGCGCGATGAGTTAGAGCGCGAGGGAATGCTTCCATTGTCAAAAGTAGTAAACTACCTGGACCAGATGGCGGTTGCCCTTGACGCTGCTCACGAATATGGCGTAATCCATCGGGATATCAAGCCCGCCAATATTTTGATGACCCCGGAAAAACGTTTGTTGCTGACTGATTTTGGGCTGGTGAAGATTGTTGCTGAAGGGCGCATTCCCCAGATGCGTCTGACTGGAGCTGGTGCTCCGGTGGGAACGCCAGATTATATGGCCCCCGAACAGGTGATCGGCGAAGAAGTGGACGCCAGAGCAGATTTATACTCGCTGGGCGTGATTCTTTATCAGATGGTCACAGGTACAACGCCGTTTCAGGGTGAGACGCCGATGCAAATCGCGGCACAGCATTTGCAAATTCCTCCCCCTTCTCCTCAGATGCTTCGTTCTGACCTGCCCACTGCTGCTGAACAGGTAATACTACGTGCTCTGGCTAAGCGTCCTGCTGATCGCTATGCCAGCGCCCAGGAACTGGCAAATGCCTTCCAAATGTCCCTTGTAGGAACTGGCATTCCCCTCAATACGGGTATGACGGGGGCCAATCCCGTTGTGACCCCAGGAGCTACCGGGGTGCTTTTCAGTGTGAATCGAACGGCTGAGCCAGGATGGCAGACAGGCGCGATGCCAGCGACCAGACCAGTCGGCGAAGGCGGCGGTTTGCTCAGTCGAACCGGTTTATTCCCGGCGGTTGCTAATAATCAGCCCAAAAATGGTGGCAGCGCGACGATGGGAGGCGGCCTGTTGTCTCGAACCGGGAAGTTTCCTCAGGTAGGAACGGGAACGGGAACATTATTTCCTCCGGCCATGCCAGGAAGCGCAGCGACCACGCCACCCGCCAATTCCTTGCCGCCCCTGGATGCGCAGCAATCCTCTGCGATGACAGCAGGATTGGAACTGCCAAAGAAGACAAACACCGGGGCACTGACCGTTCCTGCTCAGATGGGAACAGGGAATACCATGAAGCTCACAGGCCCGGTAAAGGTGGTGAAGGTTCCTGTTGCAGGTCAGCCAGGGCGCTATCTCACAGGGATATTACCTGTGACTCCGGGGATGCAACAATCAGAATCTGCCGAAGAGAAAAGGCAGCTCAGGCCCTGGGTGAAGACCGTCGGACTGCTGATAGCCGCCTTGCTGGTGATTTTTGCAGCCGTTGGCACCTATTGGTTTACGATCACTCGCCCTCATCCAACTCCTGCCAGGTCTACCACTCAGAAGGCGGTGGGAACTCCGAACGTCCAGGCGACCGCAATGGCGCAGGCGACACAGGTTGCGCAGAACAACATCATTCTTGCCGATCCGCTGGATCGCAATATTCACAACTGGTTGGAGACTCCCCCTGATGTGTACGCCTTTAAGAATGGTGCCTATCATATCACGGATCATGGAGGCAGCGGACGCGCCGCTATTTTAACCACCACCTCGTTTGGTCCAACTCTGGCCTATACGCTCACTATGCAAGAAATAAACGGCAATGACGCCTCGGCTAATAACTCCTTTGGTATGGTATTCCGTTTTAATCAAACAACGAAGAACGGTAACAATATCTCCACCTTCTACAGCTTTGAAGTGGTCAATATGAAGGGTGGCGAGTATCAGTTCTGGAAGTACGACGACGGCAATAGGGCCAATGGGGCCAGCCCCTGGACATCTCTCTGGCATGCGCCGTTTGGCCCTGAATTCCATCAGGGGCATGGGCCACAAAGCGTCAATACCGTCAAAATAGTGATGAATGGCGATACCTTTACCATTATCGTCAATGGCAAGCAACTGAACAAGACGATCAAGGATGGTTCGTACCAGAATGGTACTGTCGGCATGATTGTGAACCTGGATGGTACAGAGGTGGCTTTCAACAATTTGTTGTTGACCCATAATTAAGGTATCTGCAAGTCCATTGTGAATAAAGGATATCAGAGGCTGAATACAGTATCCTGTTGAATAGTACCAGATTAACGGATGCAACTGTATTGAGGGAAGGGGAGAGCGGAGAGTAGTATTGGCCCCGTCTGCTAGCAAAAAATAGCAACGGAACGGCAAAAAGAGGTAAAGCATTGATGAACGCGGAAGCATTGGTTGGAACAATCCTGGGGACCTGCAAACTGCAAAAGTTGATTGGGCAGGGGGGAATGGGCGCAGTGTTTCTTGCTCAACAATCTCATCCTCCTCGGCAGGTTGCCGTGAAAGTATTGTTGCCCGTAACTCCGTTAGCGCAACGTCAGCAGGCAGCGTTTCTAGAAAGTTTTCGGCGTGAGACGCTTGTCACTGCGTCTCTGCAACATCCTAATATTATTCCCGTGTATGAGTATGGAGAGCAGAGCGGCCTGGCCTATCTAATCATGCCGTATCTTGATGGTGGCTCGTTGCGCGATGAACTGGAGCAGAGCGGCCAACTGCCCCTGCCCAAAATAATTGATTACCTGAGTCAAATGGCAGAGGCGCTGGCAGTAGCGCATAGACAGGGAATCGTTCATCGAGATATTAAACCAGCTAATATGATGAAAACCAGGGAAGGCCGTCTGGTGCTCACCGATTTTGGGCTGGTCAAAATTATCGCTGAGGGTCAATGGACCCAGGCGCAGATTACCGGCATGGGTGGCCTGGTGGGGACGCCAGACTATATGGCTCCTGAACAGGTGTTGGGTGGCCAGATCGATGCTCGCGCCGACCTGTATGCGCTGGGCGTGATCCTTTACCAGATGGTCACAGGAACGGTACCATTTAAGGCCGATATGGCGATGCAAGTAGCCATGCAACATGTGCATGCCGCCCCGCTATCCCCCCGCTCGTTGCGCCCTGATTTGCCTGTAGCAGCAGAACAGGTGGTGTTGCGTGCTCTGGCAAAAAATCCCCATGAGCGTTATGCTCATGTACAGGAACTGGCGCAGGCGTTCCGTAAGGCTGTGGAAGATCAGCCCGGCCCTGTCATTGCCGCGCCCCTTGCAATGGGCAAAGCGATGGGCACACCGTCACTGACGCGTCGTGGTCTTTTAGATCCCGTCTGGCGCAATAACGGCAATACTCCTCTTCCAGCAAGCGATGATGCGACGCAAAAGGTACGGACGACTCCATTGATGACAAATGCTCAGGGAACTTTGGATGCCGATCATGGTCTCACAAAGGCAGATCTCCCATCGCCAGCGTTTTCAGGTCTATTTGCGCCCAAAAAAAACGTCCCTTTGACATCGGCAGGATTGTTACCGCAATCTTCCCCGCCTCTCCCTGCGTCCAACGCGTCCAATATAAATCCTTATACACCTCCTCCCGCGCCGGAATGGTCAGGTGCAAATAATGGACAGGCGACAAGCGCAACGGGCTATTTGAGCCAGATGCCTTCGCTTTTGCCTGCGACGCCAACTGGTACGCTCGATCTAGGTGCCAGCGGCATCTATATGCCCTCGCACGGCGTCACCGGGGCGCTGATGCCGCCAGGAATGGAGAGACCTACCAGCACAATGAAGCTAACGCAGGCGGTCAAAGTTGTGCAGGTGCCGGTAGCGGGGCAGCCCGGTCGTTATAGAACGGGTGTGTTACCAGTCTTTCCTGCCGCCCCAGAACCTGAGCAGCAGCCGTTGCCCTATGCTGAAAAAATCACAGAGCTTAATGCCTTCATCCAAAAAAATATCAAGAAGCTCGTTCTTGTTGCCGTGGCACTACTGCTGCTATTTAGCTCCAGTTTACTCTGGTTGAATCATGTTGCCTCCGATCAAGCCGCAAAAAATGCCCTCAGGCTCGCGGCCACTCCCAATCTGGTGGCAACGGCCACGATGGCAGTCCAGGCGACCGCGCAGGCCAATACTATTCTGACGGATGATCTGAGTGAAGATATGCATAACTGGCCCGTCTCTACCGGTAAAAACCCGGTGTTCGTCTTTAAGGATGGGGCCTATCACATCGCTCCCAACGATAGTACTCATTCTGGCATCGCCCTCTTGCCCGACGAGGTATTTTCTAGCCCGCTGGTCTATACCATAAGCAGTCAAGAGATTAATGGCGATGATCAGTCCATCTATAATAAATTTGGGATGGTTATGCGCTATAATAGTCAGCAGAAAAATGGAAAACTGGTCACGACCTTCTATAGTTTCGACGTGATAAATCTGAAAAATGGTGAATACGAGTTCCGTAAGTACGATGATAGCTATGGCCCTAATGTGAATCCTTATACGATGCTCTGGAGTCACACCTTTGGCCCTGAGTATCATACGGGTCACGGGAAAAATACGTTCGCGGTAATGATGAATAAAGATAAGTTTACGTTTACCGTCAATGGCAAACAGGTTGGAACGACTGAAGATAATACGCTGACAAATGGCCAGATAGGTTTGTTTGTCAATTTAAATGGCACCGAGGTGGCTTTTTCTAACCTGATTTTGACATATAGCTAGACTATGGCCCTGGCTCAGGGCTGCTATTCCGGGTGGAGGTATCTTTTGTTAAGTTTCGTCGCTCTAATTTCGGTTGCTCCGGTTGTCGCTCAGTTGATGGCGGTGACGGTGAATCTAGCGAGTGTTGTTGTCCTTACGTTGTGGATTACAGGGCTGTTGTGCTTGCTGAATGTGGTGTTTGCTATCGCCTATCGCAAAAGAGATATAAAAGAAGTTATATCCTATTATGCTGCTGGTAGCATTGAACTGATTATTTTTGTCTTCGCATTTTTGCTGTATAGCGGCGTGATCTCTGCTGTCCCCTATCACCTGCCACCAGGCTTACCTGTGAACCGAGCCGAAATTGGTGCTGCCCTGGCATTTGGCATTGGTCTGTTTCCGGCGGCCTACTGGCATCGCATCAATGTGTCAGAGCTACCCAGGCGAATCGCGGAAGATAGGCAGGTCATGAAAGATCGTGATGGCGGCGTGCGGGTCCGTAAGAGTTCGCCCGGCGAATGGATGAATTAACGATGTTCACAAAAGTCCAGCTTGCTCTGAGCAGGCGAAATGTCTGGCAAGTGCATGGTGTTACTCTGGCTTTGCTGGTGCTGTTTGTTGGAGGAGGTTCTCAGGTTCTGGCTAATGCTGCCGCCACTGGCATCAAACCAGCGGATCTTAAGCCGATTAAAATCATGGCGCAAGGGAAAATGATCAGTGGTGATCCCGTCAAAATAAGTTCGTGCATTTTCGTTGCCAATGAGCGTCACTCGCTTTCTAAACTTTTTGAGCTTAATGGCGACGATGGCGCTTTGCTGCTCCATTGCAATCAGCAAAGTGACCATCATCATTGATGAAGCTCGTCATGTTGGATGTTGAACTTTCGCATTTATCGTAACTCTTGATGCGAGAAGGGTGCGGCATCCTTCTCGCGTTTTTTCTCGCCCACATTAATCGCTGCGTGATAGCCATCAGCCAGCAGGAGCATAAGAGCGTGGGCCATCTCTTGTGGAGTCAGAGGCAGATCGTTCTCTAGCCACCAGGTGGTGATGCTGATAAGCGTGCCAGCATAAAACTGAGCCAGGATGGGGAGCGGGACCGAGAATTGCAAGCTCTCTTGCTGCTGGCGGCGGCGCAATCTGGCTTCGCAGCTTTCGGCCAGATAGGTGCGCATCAGGGTTTGAAATGAGCTGATGCCAGCGCCGCAAAGTAACAGCCGGTAGAAGCGTTGATGTCTGGATACATGGACAAATATACGCACGAGATGCTGTGGCAGGCTCTCGTCCAGAGAAGCGTCTTTGGGCAAGTCGGTCTCGCCCGCCAGAGAATCATGCATCTCTTTCATGCCCCGCAACAACAAATCATGCTTATCCTCGTAATGTTTGTAGAAGGTCGTGCGATGAACCATCGCCTGCTCGCAGATATCTTTCACGCTGATCTTTTCAAAGTCTTGCTCAACCAGCAAGGCCATCAGCGCATCCCAGAGTAACTTTCTGGTACGTCGTACACGCAAATCTTCTTGCTCTTTTGTCGAGTTCATAGACACTTCCCGTTCCAGTGTCGATTATCCGACACCGATGGCACTTTTGTTGCTTGACACTGTTTCTTTGACATATTATCGTAGAAAGAGCGACAGAAGTAAAGGTAATCGACACTTGTAGAAGAATCTGTTGGCCTTTGCTCTCAGAAAAAAGGCCCTATCACCGAAAATTCTGGTCGGGTTTGTACTCACAGCTTTCACGAAAGAAGGAGTATCTCCTATGACAACATCGCAACGTCGGTCTTATAGCACGCTAAAAGATGGGGGGTTGCGTCACGACATTCCTCCCATGCGTCTCTATCATAAAGCGAAAAAACTCGGTGTCTGGGACCCACGCAGCATTGATTTCACACAGGATCGGCTGCACTGGCAGCATATGCCGGCGGAGCGGAAAGAAGGTCTATTGCGCCTGATCGTTGGCTTTCAAGCTGGCGAGGAGGCGGTGACGCTTGATCTGTTGCCGCTGATCCTGGTCATGGCGAAAGAGGGCCGCCTGGAAGAGGAAATGTTCCTGACCACATTTCTCTGGGAAGAGGCCAAACACACCGAATTCTTCCGCCGCTTCCTCGATGAAGTCACGGAGGCGGAAGGAGACCTTCATCAATACCGCGCTTCCAATGGAACTGGTCGCGATATCTTTAGCGATGATCTTGCGGAAGTGATGGGCGCTCTTCTCACCGATCATTCACCGGCTGCCCAGCTAAGAGCTTCAGTCCTCTATAATATGTTCATCGAAGGGGTACTGGCCGAAGCTGGCTATCAACGCTTTGCCGCTCTGCTGGATCAGGTCAATATTATGCCAGGGCTGAGAGAGGGAATCGGCTATATCAAACGCGATGAATCCCGGCATATCGCCTATGGGCTGTTTCTGGTCTCTCGCTTGCTGGCCGAGCATCCATCGCTGTGGTCGCAGGTTGAGGAGCAAATGAACGGGCTGATTGATCGCTTCCAGGTCAATGCGGAAGTGTCGAATGCCGAATTTGCTAATGCCGCCCACGTCCATTTCCAGAAACGCATGGCCAATCTTAACCGCATTCGGGGCAAGACGCTTGAGCAGGTCTATCAGGCAACTGATGCAGAGATAGACGTGACCGAAGCTGTGTAGTGGCGAGAAATAGCATCACCGCCGCATCTCCAAAGATGATGGAGTTCTCCGGTGGTGATGCTATTCTGTTTCCAGCCAGCTAAGATTGTGATTTTCGTTCCGTACTCCAATGACGTTCAAAAAGATGTCTTCAAGCGTGGCGTCCTTATTTTCTCCGCTGGCTCGTCCGCGCAATTCTTGCAACGTGCCCTCAGCAACCAGGATGCCTTGATTGATAATGCCGACGCGGGTGCAGAGCCGTTCCACGACTTCCATAATGTGGGATGAGAAGAAGATGGTGGTGCCATGCTGCGTTAAACCGCGCAGAATATCGCGGATCACCCGCGAGGCAATGGGATCGATGCCTTCAAATGGTTCATCCAGAAAAAGCACCTGGGGATGGTGAATAAGGGCTGCGGCTAAGGCGATTTTCTTGCGCATCCCCACCGAATAGTCAACGATTAATTTATCCGCATCCTCTGACAGCGTCAGGACGTGCAACAACTCTTCCGAGCGCCCCTTGATATTGGCATTGGAGAGGCCGTACATATGACCTGCAAAGGTCAGAAACTCTCGCCCGCTCAGGCGCTCGTAGAGGTTCAGGTATTCTGGCAGCACGCCCATCAGCGAACGGGCGGCCAGAGGATCTTGCCAGACATCGACGCCTCCGACCCATGCGGCCCCGGCGGTGGGACGAAGCTGACCCACCAGCATCTTGATGGTTGTCGATTTTCCGGCTCCATTAGGGCCGAGAAAGCCAAAAAACTCGCCCCGCTTGACCTGTAAGTTAAGGTTATTGAC
>DASTZT010000201.1:0-24396 GCA_035764225.1 Ktedonobacteraceae bacterium | reverse complement strand
TTTGCTAATGGAGCTAACAGCTATGTCAGAGACGACGGATATCCTGATGAACGCGGCTGATCGAGAGTTTGGGCAGGCCAAGCAATCAGAGGACCAGCGAGCAAATATCACCGGGCTGATTGTGGTCGTGGCCTCAGCGATCCAGGGAGGGTTGACCCAGACAGGGCTAAATAGAAGCGCACTACCACTAACCATCATGTTAATAGTCCTGGGAGCGTTTGGCATGCTTGCCAGCTTCAAACTGTATGAGCGTTTCAGACGCCATGTACGTCTGGGTTTTTTGATGAGAAAAAAGCTGGAGGAGCTTCATCCAGAGACGCAGCTCTCTATATTGTTGGAGGTAGCGCGTAAGGAGCAACAGGAAGAGTTCCCATTGCTCCGTAAAGTTCGCCTCTATCTAATCTGGATGGCGCTGCACGGCATGATCCTGCTTTTAGGCATTATCTATACCTTCATCGCGATCCTGCGCTGAAAGAAAAGCCTGACTCACTCAATCCTTTCCGAGAGCCTGGCTGGCAGGGATAATATGCTCTGAGATGAGGCGTAGTTGCTCAATGGTTTGCTCGCTCGGATCGCCCCGTTGGACGAGCATAATCTCTTCCACGCCAGCGTTGGCATAGCTCTGGATTTGTTCGATTACTCTATCCGGCGTGCCAACCAGGAAGCCATTGCTATGCAGAGCTGTGATAACCTCGTCTAGCGACTTATCGGCCAGCTCCGGTCGGCTCTGTCGCCATTGCAGTTGCTGGTCCAGCTCGCTCGTATCGCGACCTAGAAACATCGGAGCCATCAGCGTGCGCTTCACGCTTTTTGGCTCGCGTCCGGCCTGGCGCAGCAGTGTATCGAGATGGCTTGAGCGTTCGCGGAAGGTTTCGGGAGAGACGAAGGGTGCGTTCCAGATATCGGCATAGCGCACAGCCAGAGGCAGCGTGCGTTTGACTCCTGTGCCGCCAATCATAATACGCGGGCCTCTAGGACGTTGTGGGCGTGGCAGGAGGGTAGCACCGCGCAACTGATAGAAATGGCCCTCGTAACTAACCGGCTCATCGCTCTGCAATAAGCGCGTGATAACCTCCAGCCCCTCTTCCAGCCGGTTCATACGGGTGGGTATATCGCCGAGTTCGTGTCCAAAAAGCTGGTGTTCGCGATCCTGCCAACCCGCGCCGATGCCCAGGATCATGCGTCCGCCGCTCAAGTCATCGAGGGCGGCAGCCTGGCGAGCCAGCACCGTCGGTTCACGGAATGAGAGTGGCGATACCAGGGGACCGACGTGAGCACGCTGGCTATGATCGGCAAAATATGTCAGGGAGACGATCATCTCAAGCGAGTTCTTATCGGGCGGCCTGGCATTGGTATAGTGGTCGGAGCGGAACAAGCCTGCGAACCCCAGTGCCTCCACCTCCGTTGTCCAGCGTTTCCACCCCGTCCATGTCAGGCCATCTTGCCCCTCAATTTGCAGGGAGATATCAACCATTACGAGTACTACCTTTCTCGCGCTTCAGAAATACAGCTACAGCGAAAATCCATGTTTTTTGTTCTGTTGTAAGAGTAAACAATTTTGAGGGCTGGCGTCAATTTCGGGTGATGATGCCATACGCTAGATTGGGAGGTGCGTGTCAGGAAAATCTTGTAAGGATGGTACTTGTTCATCCTGGCCTCTGGCTTTGCCAGAATGCCACTACCCATGCCCGCTGTTCAGCCGTCTCTGGCACGCTATAACCTCTGACCTGGCTCAAAAGGTCAAAAGCCCGTTCGGGAGTCAAACCATTGATCGCTAGCAGGCTAGCAGCCATCATGCCCGACCGGCCAATCCCCGCCCGACAATGTAGCGCAATGTGCTTCCCTTCAGCAAGATACGCTTTAAGCTGCCTCAAAAGCTCGAAGGTCTGTTCGGAAAATGGAGGAACGCTGAGATCCTCAATGGCAAAGGAAATATATTTGATTCCCAGATTTTGACAACACGCAACTTCCTCTGCAAGGTCTAGCTCGCTCACTTCGGCATCCGTCAAGAGCGAAACCAGAATATCAACGCCGGATGTATGCAGATCTTTGATCTCGTCAGGCAGCCAATCTCCACCTCGTGGTCGAGCCATGATGCTGACTTTTCCCGTGGAAAGTTCCTGAACGGAATAGAGTGGTACGCGCATAGCTATGTCTCCAGAAGAAGAAAAAACTGGTAGAGAGTTCAGACTGAGGGAACTTTGCTTATCGCTTTTGTCTACGTGACTGTAAGAAGGCTTCAAAGTCTGCGCGGGTAATCCTAAAAATTTTTCTATTTTCTGTCCCAATATTAGTAGCTACCAATTCGCCGCTTTGGATAAACTGGTAGACTTTTCTCAAGCTGACACGTAGCTCTCTAGCCACTTCATCAACAGTCATCAGATTACTATTCATCGCAGACTCCTACACGATAATGTCTTTCATTGGTCCCCATTATACGGAAATTTGTTTCTAGAGTCAAACAAGTGTCTAGTTGCTGTGAGGTATTGCTATTTGATGTCATATGATGTACTATTGATTTCATAAAGATGTATCTCGTGTGCTTTTTGTAGCGGAAGTAATTCAAGTAGGAGGTGATGTCAAACTGATCTACTGGGGTGAGCAGTAGATCAGCATATGAGAACACTTGCAACCCGCTTAGAAGTTACCGTAGTTCTCGTCGTTATTGTATACGTTAGCGTCAAGGCATCATGCAGAAAGTGAGCTTCTCTCATGGCAGAACGCGAAAAGCTAGAGGTAGGAAACAATACCATTGAGGCAGATAGCGAGTTTGCTAATGGCTATCATAATGGAAACCTCTACTATTATGACACGAACTCCCCTCTACCTCGTCTTTTGACCAGTGAAGCAATCTGCACCTTTGTGCAAGATAACCTGTTTGACCAGCAAACTACTCTTCAATGGAATGCGGGATTTGTTTTCGGGTGGGTAACGGCCTTGTGTGAGAACAATCCGGCGTTTTTCTTTACGAGTATTGTTATTCGTGATGCGGCAACTGTAACCGAATCGTTACCGATAATTGCTTTGCAAGAAGCTTAGACAGCAGGAAGGGCTATCTTAATAAAATAGCCCTTATTCAAAAAGGAGAAAGTACATGAGTTTTCTTGGCATGAAATCCAAATCAGAGAAGACAGAAGCGGCTATACTTGCACGTCTGTCAGGACAGGAGGGAGTAACTGTACTGCTTCCCTTTGGCGGGGGAAATGGGCGATATGATATGGTAATCGATGACAATGGAACCTTCTATAGAGTTCAGTGTAAAACGGGACGGCTGGATCAGAATGGCACAGTAGTAGCATTTAATGCTGCCAGTTCGACCTATCACTATTACGGAGGAAAAGTTCGTGAAAGACGGGACTATCGAGGACAGGTCGAGTATTTTGGCGTGTATTGTCCCCAGATTAATAGAGCCTTCCTTGTCCCTGTGGATATTGTAGGAAAGACAGAAGGTAAATTGAGATTAGTTGAGTCAAAGAATAACCAGTCGAAAAATGTGCATTGGGCAGAGGATTATGAAATATAAAGAGCCGGTGGTCAGGATCGAACTGACGGCCAATGCTTTACGAAAGCATTGCTCTACCGCTGAGCTACACCGGCTAGTGAAAAACCTCAATTGTTACATTTACGAAGCAGCTACTCTACCACTGAGTTACACCGGCTTGTCCTTAACCTCCTATAAGCCCACTATAGAGCCTCAAGAAGTCCTTCAGACACCGGAGATTATAACGCGAAAGGGCGGTTGTGTCAAGCGTTTTTTGAGCATGGTTGAGCAAAATCGGGGCAGGGGTAGGGATGCACAGCGAATTACATTCCTTCTGTTTCAATCGATAAAGCGCAATCTCATAGCGCAGGCTAAAAATCCAGACTCTTAATCTCGACAACTATACTATGATATGGTAAGATGGAAGGCGTATTTCAGTTCTGCCTAGTTTGGAGTCTATATGCGTGCTCTGTTACTGGCAACAACCAATCGTGACAAATTGAAAGAGTTTCGTGCTATCTTCTCAAATTTGCCGTATGAGATTCTCTCATTGAATGATATTAAGCTTGACATGGATGTGGAGGAGACGGGAACCACATTTCAGGAGAACGCAGAACTGAAGGCCCTGGCATATACGCATGCGTCGGGCATGCTCTCTCTCGCTGATGATTCTGGCCTGGAAATAGATGCTCTTGGCGGTGCCCCTGGCGTGTACTCTGCTCGCTTCTTGGGTCCAGATGCGTCGTATGAAGAGCGATTTCGCGTTATTTTTGAACAGTTACGGGGACTCCCGATGGAGCAGCGCACCGCTCGTTTTCGCTGCGTCATCACCGTGGCTGAACCCGGAGGCGACCATCGTAGCGTGGAAGGGACGATTGAAGGACTGATTGCCGATGCTCCTCGTGGGAAGAATGGCTTCGGCTACGATCCCATTTTCCTGGTACCAGCGTTGGGAAAGACAACCGCTGAATTAGCACCGGAGGAGAAAAATCAGATCAGTCACCGGGGAAAAGCCGCACGCTTAGCTCTTGAGTTGCTCAAAAACTGGCCCCGGTCGGCCAGTTCGGAGGATATCCCACCGAAGTAGCAGAGAGACATGAGGACCAGATAGCATATGGCGAGAAAAACAGCCATTCGTGTTGCTCTTGACCTGGAAACTACAGGTTTGCATGTAGAGCAAGATGCGATTCTTGAAGTTGCTGCCGTCAAATTTCAGGGGACTGAGATTCTTGACACGTTTGAGTCTTTTGTGGCCCCTGGTCGCTCTATTCCCTATCGGGTACAGCGGCTGACAGGTATTAAGCCCGAATTATTAGCTGGCGCTCCTTCGTTCAGCGCGATTGCTCATAAGTTGCAAACGTTTCTCGGTGATTTTCCCATCGTCGGTCATAGCATCCCCTTTGATGTGAGTTTCCTGCGTCGCTGGGGGCTGGCCCGTGCCAATCCACTGATTGATACGTTTGAGCTGGCTACCGTGTTGCTGCCATCTTTAAGCAGTTACAATCTGGGTCAGGTGGCTCAAACGCTGGGCATCAATGTGCCCCTTGATAGACATCGTGCGATGGTGGATACGAGGCTGGCGATGGAAGTTTTCTGGGAGCTTCACCAGCGTTTGCAGTCTGTTGATTTGACTCTGCTCAAAGATCTGGCCAATCTGGATGCTCCCCGTTCATGGCCTTTGCTCCACTTTTTCCGCCAGGAATTGCGCGAGCGGCAGGAACAGGATGGGCTACATGGCAAGCTGACGCGTGGCAGTCTGGGAGATCGTTTCGCGGCACAACTGGGAATGGACCCGCGAGTCCTCTCCTTCTCCATCTCCAATCAGCATGAGGTGCAGCAAAATAGCCTTCAATCTTCTGATACGTCCCCGGTCTCGTCTGCTCTCGATTCCATTGCGCAAATCGAATCACTGGTTGAGGTTATTCCTGAACAGGCCGAAGTTCCCGCTCCGAAAAGCTACCAGACGGCTCGCATGGCTGTACGAGAGGCTCTGGAGCAATGCAAACCGCTGTTGATCGAGGTGACGATTGGGGGCGGTGATTATACACCAACCCTTCTTCCTGCCCTCGAATGGTTAAACGAGCCTTGTGAAACTTATCCCAGAAGGCTGGTCATCTCCTGCTCCAGCCAGCAGCATGCCCGCCGTCTGGTTGAAACCATCCTGCCTCGTTTGCAAGAGCAGCTCAAAAGCGAGTTGTCAGTGGCATATTTGGCGGAACACGGCGGCTATCTCTGCACGCATCGCTGGTTTGGCTCCGCTTTACGCCGTACCAGCGGCGAACTTACAGCCGAACAGGCGCGCGGCCTGGCGAAGCTGGGCTTATGGGCGCAGCAAACCATGACTGGTGAGCGCAGCGAGTTGACCTTGTTGCCGCAAGAATTGACGGCCTGGGAACGTATTTCCTCCGGCGTTGAGCGTATTCCGTCGGGCGATAACCGCTCTGGCGATAGCTATCAACGCTGTACCTATCGACGGAAAGGCTACTGCTTCGTCAGTCTGGCAGAAGAGCGGGTCAAAGCTGCCACTATCGTCGTAACCACCCATACGGGGCTATTTGATGATCTCTCTCGCCCTCACTCCTTGCTGGCAAAAATTGATCGTCGCCTCATTCTGGATGCCGATCTGCTTGAAGAAGAAAATGCCCGTTGGAGTAGCTCTGAACTTGCTCAGCCACGCCTTTTAGAAATGCTCAACACCATTGGCACAGAGTTGCCTGATGGTCGCTATCAAGGATTGCTTGCCCTTGCCGCTCCAGCTTTGCGGGTCAATGGCCCTGGCGGTCTCTCAACAACGCCAACGATAGCAAAATCAGAGCTTGATACGCGCATGCTCACCTGGTTTCAAACCCTACGCCAGACGCGTGTCGCCGTTGAAAAGCTGTTC
The DNA here is from genome assembly GCA_035764225.1 of Ktedonobacteraceae bacterium. Lineage (GTDB taxonomy): Bacteria > Chloroflexota > Ktedonobacteria > Ktedonobacterales > Ktedonobacteraceae > DASRHT01. The sequence goes on along the minus strand of DASTZT010000201.1, from coordinate 18,031 downwards.
GGTTGCTTTGGTCAATTGCTGGAAGAATCTTTGCAACAGGGAACAGGCAGCGGAGGAAGGGATAAAGGGCGCGGGGAAGCGTCTGCTCGTTCGCATGGTGGACGTAACAGCGAGCCGCGCATGGACCAACCTTTGCGTTTAAGCGGGCAAATTCGCAATCTGGGCGTATGGAAAGATACCGAGCGAGCATGGCAGCAGGTGGCTCAACGTTTACAAGCGGTCGTCGATCTGGCGCACGAGGCTGAGAAGCTGATCCTGACAACGCAACGCAGCCGCCATCGGCTCGATATTGGCAGCGGAGAAGATAGCTCCGTTGCCGCCGAATTGATCGCGGTTGCCCATCAACTTTTGAAGCTGAAACAGCTTGGGCAGCAGGCAATGTCTTTTGCGGACAGCGAAAATGTCTACTGGTTGCGCATGCCACCTCCTCCGCCACCATTTGCCCAGACGCCATCGCATCAACGGCATTCGGGACAGACAGAAGCATCCGCAACAGGCGCTCAACCGTCAGAGAATGTTCCCGTATTGCATACACAGCTCGTCCAGACTTCGGCCTTTTTGCGACGTTTGCTCTTGTCGGATGATTCCTGCACAATCTTTTCGGGTTCCGCCCTCTCTGTTGACAATTCATTCGCCTTCTCGCGAGGGGCGCTTGGCCTGGATAACGACGCCTGCCCCGCTTTATCGGTCGTTACCGAGCACCATGAGCAGACGCTGTTATACATGCCAAATGATGTGCCTGAGCCTAATGCGCCGCAATATCAACGGCACCTGGACGAAACCTTGATCCATCTCGCGACCGCTCTGGAAGGGCAACTTGTGGCGCTCTTTACCTCACATGCCGCGTTGCGTAGCTCGTACGCGACAATCAAACCACTGCTAGAGGCACGCGGCATCCTGGTTGTGGGTCAGGGGGTCGATGGCTCGCCGCGCCAATTGTGGCAGATATATCGGCGTCAGGAGCGCGTTGTGGCGCTAGGTACTGGCAGCTTCTGGGATGGGGCGGAAGATATCGACCAATCGCCCGCCTGCTTACTGATTGCACGTTTACCAATGCCCGTCCTCAACGATCCGCCAATCGCTGCTCGCGCAGAGCATTACTCCGACCAGTTGCATCAGCTCACCGTGCCTGTTGCGGCCCTGCGGATGCGTCGTGCTCTCAATCGCTTAGTATGGAATGGCACCAGGCGCAATGCGATAGTCTTATTTGACCGCCGTGTAATCTCGAAAGAGTATGGTTCCACGATCCTACACAGCCTGCCCCATTGCTCGCAACGACAAGCCGCCGTCTCGCATATGCCGGAAACAATCCTCGATTGGCTGACCGGAACAGGAGCCTGGGAGTAACGCTTCTCCGCCCATTGCCTCTTGACGCATGGTACATAATAATGCACAACATACTTATAACAAGCAAGCAAATCCAGGGATTGAAAGGATTTTTAAATGTATGTCCGTGCAAGCTGAAGAGAAGCGGAAGCTGCGAGTCGTCTATGGTGCGTGCCCGCATGATTGTCCCGATACGTGTGCGCTGGAGACGCATGTTGACGAGCAGGGGCGTGCTGTCAGTATTCGAGGGCGAGCAGAGCATCCAGTCACACGAGGGTGGTTGTGTGCCAAAGTCAATCGCTATCTAGAGCGCGTCTATCATCCTGAACGATTGCTCTATCCGCTCCGGCGCGTAGGCCCCAAAGGTAGCGGCGAATTTGCCCGTATCTCGTGGGACGAAGCAATAGCAGAGATTAGCGGTCGTTGGAAAGATATTATCGCCAGGGATGGTGCGCAGTGTATTTTGCCTTACAGCTATGCGGGTACATTGGGACTGGTACAGGGCGCTGTGACCGATACGCGTTTCTGGAATCGCCTGGGCGCGTGTGGCCTGGAGCGGGCTATTTGTGGGCACGCGGCAGAAGAAGCGGTGCAACTCACTGTCGGCGGGCGGTTAGCACCCTCGCCAGAGATGCTCATTCACAGCAAGCTGATTCTGATCTGGGGAAGCAATCCTGCCAGTACCGCTCCTCATATCATGCCGTTCTTGCGCCAGGCCCAGCATAGTGGTGCGCGGGTGATTGTGATTGATCCGATACGCACGCTCACGGCTCGTTCCGCCGATCAACATATCCAGCCCTATCCCGGCACAGATGCAGCTCTTGTGCTGGCGATGATGCACGTCATGGTGCATGAAGGGTTGCACAATCAGGCATGGCTCGCCGAACATACAATTGGTTGGGAGCACCTTTTAGAACGTATCATGCAGTTCCCGCCAGAACGTGCCGCTCAGATCACCGGACTGGCCGTCGAAACCATCGTTGATCTTGCTCGCGCTTATGCCACCACTTCCCCGGCAATGCTTAGAATCACCGATGGGATCAATCGCCATACCAATGGTGGTCAGACCGTGCGCATGCTCGCATGTTTGCCCGCGATCACCGGACAGTATGGGCTGGTGGGTGGTGGATTGATGTATAGTACCAGCGATTGGTTCAGGTGGAGCAGCACGGCTGTAGGGCACAGATTCGAAGCAGTTTGCCCACCCAGGCCGCGAACCGTCAATATGAATCGTCTCGGCTCAATCCTTACCGGTGAAGTTGATCCGCCGATCTATTCACTTTACGTTTACAATGCCAATCCCGTAGCCTCTGCGCCCAATGCGAGCAAGATTGTAGAAGGATTAAGGCGCGACGATCTTTTTACAGTTGTGCATGATCTTTTTGAAACGGATACCGCTCGCCACGCCGATATTGTGCTACCAGCAACGAGCCAGCTTGAGCAGGTTGATTTGCACAAACCGTACGGGCACCTCTCGCTGCAATATAATATGCCTGCCATTGCCCCGCTGGGGGAGGCACGCAGCAACTGGGATGTGATGCGTGCTCTAGCTACTGCAATGGGCTTCAAGGAGTCCTGGTTAGACGCTGATGCTGATACTGTGATTCGCGAAGTGTTGGTGGTGACGGCAACTCGTACTCCGCTCCTTCAGGGAATTACGCTTGAGCGTTTGCAGGCAGAAGGTACGATGCCATTTAATATTCCTGAGGAGCAGCGCGTACCGTTTGCCAATGGCGTTTTTCGTACGCCATCGGGGAAGGTCGAGTTTTATTCCGAGCGAGCTGCGGCCAAAGGGTACGATCCTGTGCCGGGCTGGGAACCGGAGGTAGAGTCAAAATTCAACAGAAACACGGAGGCTACGGCGTCAACTGATGAACTCCTGCCGCTGCTCTGTCCGGCTGCGCACCATTTTGTCAGTTCAACTTTTGGCAATCAGGAGCGGATGATCGGCAAAGAGCAAGCGCCTATGTTGCGCATAAATCCTATCGATGCTGCCGCGCGCAACATTCGCAGCGGACAACTGGTCAGGGTCAGCAATGAGCGGGGCTGGTGTCGTCTGGTGGCGGATGTGACGGAGGATGTGCGTCCGGGCGTCCTGGCCACAACAACCGTATGGTGGCCCAGATTCAGCCCGGACCAGCGTAACGTTAACTGGACAACTTCCGATAGGTTAGCCGATCTCAATGGCGGCAGCACGTTTTATACCAACCTGGTCAAGGTAGAAGCGGATGAGGGCGGCAAGGCATAGAGTTTTGTGCCTGTCCTGCTCTCCCTGTCTGACATAAAATTTGACGGCTCGTGCGTCCTATGTTACCATAGTTTGGGCAGAGTCTATAATAATGCATGTCTGTAAGCAAAAGGGAGAGAGGCGAATTATGAACTTATACGAGCAATTATTGGTAGTACGTGAGCGGCTTGAAGGTATTGGAGCACATGACGATAGTATGGATCTGGTAGAGAAGTTATTGACCAAAGCTGAACCTGCCAAACATGACAGGACTAACATCTCTCAAGTACAGGTATTGCGTCATATGCTGCGTATGAATGAGGTTAATGATAACTATAATGTCTACAACGACCTGCAAGAGCTTATCAGTGAGCGCGACGAATCGGATATCAGCGCGCGCGAAGATGCGGCTCCTCCCGCCTATGTAGACACCGAGCGCCATCCTAAACCAAAGTCGTACTATAAAGCGCAAAAGGCGAAGAAAAAGGGCTAACCTGTTCAGGAGGTTGGCCCTTCAATTTGTTTCTGGTGCGCATCTGGGCCGCCGAGTTGCAATTGTTGTTTCATCGCTTGCAGTTGGGCTTCGACGTTTTGTTGCGCTGAAATCTGTTGCAACTCGCGCTCAAGCGTATCGCCGCCGGAACCGAGCAGTCCCTGCGGACTCAACGTCCCTTGCTCAATCAGCGCGTCCATTGCGTTCGCCCGCGCCTGCATGGTCAGTACCTTATCCTGTGTTCGCTGCATTGCCAGGTTCATTTCAGTCATTTCTTGGGAGATGCCGGTAACTACCTCGTTGATCTTCACCTGTGCTTGAGCCGCGCTATACTGCGCTTTGACCATCTCCTTTTGGGTACGGAAGGCTTCGATGCGGGCCGAAACATTGCGCTCCATTGAGACCAGTTTCTCTTCTTGCTCGCGTAACTGGGCGATTTGCTGTTCATACGAGTTTAGTTGGGCGAGCAAGGTCTCCCTTCTTTGCAGTGCCATGCGTGCCAGGTCTTCACGGCTCGCCTGGAGCGCCTGCATGGCCTGGGAGCCAAGCTTATTAGACTTTTCCAGCAATTGTGATTGCTGCAACTCCAGGCGTTTTTCGTTCGTCACCACGTCGGCAATCGCGCGCCGTAATTGCTGAAGTTGTTCGAGTTGCTTGTTATATGAGTAGTCCAGCACCTGGCCGGGATCTTCAGCTTTATCCAATGCCGAACTGGTGCGAATCCGTAGAAACGTCATGAGGCGAGAGAAGAGTCCCATAAGTCCTCCTAAGAGCGTGTAAACGATGCATGGCTATCTTCTAGCATTATATACGGTTCTGCCTGGGAATGTGTTGTGACGATTCCTATGCTGCTACATCATAGCAGAAATTCTGCGGTGGGGATAGATTGGCGATCTCTGAGCAACTTCAGAGATCGCCAGAGGAGGAGAATCGTTGTGCCAATGCGATAGACGAGCCATGCTATCTCAGTATCAGCTGCTTCATCCCTTGCAGCATGTCGTTGAGCCTACCAGTAGGATGCAAATCCTGCTTTTCTCGGACGGTATCTAAGATGCGTTCGGCTACTTTATAGCTGGTCCAATACCTTTGATGAGCACGCGGCGCACGGGTTGCGATATGGACTTTCTCAACGATGTTGCCTAATGGCCCCAGCGCCGCTACGGTATTCAAAAATCTACTAGGAGAGGCGATAATGATGTCCTCCACCTTGAGTTTATCTTTTACTACAAAATCTGGATTTTCGAGTAACTGCGGCATAATCTCCTGCAAGGGATAAGCAACCAGATCTGCCGGATGAAGATAATTGTACCAGGGAATTTGATAAGGGAGCCGTTTGAGCCACTGCAAGAAACCAGGGGTAATATCGTGCGTATTGGGAACATCTGTCCGAGCGTGGTTATTGCTCAGGGGAGCACAATGGAGCGGATCTCCTGAACTGGTCATCAAACTAAAGATACTGATGGGAGATCCCATCGTATGAATACTACAAAGATGCAATCCTGAATGTGGCGAAGGCTCCAGGCCAAAGATAGCGCTGCGAATTTGTTTGACCCCTTGATAGGAGCTAAACTCTTTCGTATCCCAACGTCCACTGAAAAGGATATCGAATAAGATCACGGTGCCCCAGCTGTGGGTAACGAGGTGCAGGCGATCATGATTGTAAGGGCCTGGCCCTATTCCTGTTTCAGGATCTTTGGTCTGGGCAAGCAAGGTATCAACTACCCTGGTTCCTATATAGCGGCTGATGTAGAGGGCTGCATCTCCTGTAAATTGCAGCAGTTGCTTTTCACGAATATCTTTAAAGCTAAGCTCAGTCCAACACTCTGATTCTCGATATCCCTCCAGCAGATTACATTCTAGATCTCTCGTCACATCCCCCCAATAGAGCGGGACCATTTTGATGGCAATCTGCTGGTCGCTGTTCCGATTGTTCTTATCGATCAGGTTAGATAAGCGTTGGGCGTACTCCGGGACTTCTCGTCTTTTGCGGGTATTGACGCCGTGAACAAAAAGAATATAGTCCATAAACGCATACTTCCTTTTTAACTCTTAAAAGCTTTACTCAAACGCTCCTGCTTTATGAGCGGGGTGCTGCCTCTAGAGGGCGTGGAACCTCCCTTGAAGGCGAGGCAATATAGCAACTCTGATAGCCTCTGGCTCGTCCAATAGCTGAGAGCAGCCCAAAAATCAGTCGTTGGGCTGCTGCCTGAACGGTGAGAGGGATAACAGGAGGGGCTATCATGACATAAGCCGATGGTTCCAGAGCTTGTAATAACATAACAGTTTGTAGAAAGCTGCTAGGAAGGCCATTGCTCTTCACCTTATGCTGCTGGGCCAGTGCGTACAGCGACTCGAAAAACATCTCTGAGGCGAGCAGTAATTGTGGCTGTGGCATATTCAATTGTGTGAGCTTACGAAACCGCAGCAGCTCCTGACCGACGTTCCAGGGGTGAACATGAGGCACCTTCTTTGGCAAGAGCAGGGTGTCACCCGCATGGGCGGAATGCTCAACGCCTCCCACCTTATAGCGAGCCGTTCCTTCCAGGATCTCAAAACGCTCATCAAAGTACTGATGAAAGTGAGCGAGTAAGCGTGGTTGACTTCCAGGAGGGATGGCAAATTCGATATTGAGTACCATCCAATCGGTGTCGCAGCCAGTTGTGATGAAGGTTATTTGTTCGTGCGTGACCGGATTCTCAAACGTCTGTTCCTTTGTTGTCATAGCTACACCTCCACTTTCTGTTTCTGCCCAAAGAACGTACGAAAGTAGCGATTGAGCAAGCGCCCTGCTGGATCAAAGTCGCTGCGATAGTGCTCAAATTTCTGGATACGATCAGCAAAGGCTTGTCGAACCTGTTCATCGCTTAAACTTTTGGTCTGGTTAAAGAGAGGTATACCTCCATGCTGGCTACAAAATTGATTGTATGCGACCAGAAACTCCTCCCAGCCTTTATTTCCAGTGGAGACTGGATCAATTGTGATCACCGTTCCATGTGAAGAGTAAGAGAATAACGAGCTATCATCCGCGTTCACGCGATATGCCACCGTGGGCATGTCAGGTCGGTATCCCGTCTGGCGATGGTATTGCTGACAGAACTGGAAGTAAGCGCGTAGAGTCTCAATATAGTTTTCTTCAGGGAAGGCCCAGAAGCTAAAGGTGAACTTGCTCAGATGCTGCTGCTCAGAAAAGTGAATCTGCTGGTCCATTGGTAAGGTATTGCGGCCACGCAATGCTAAAGCCGAGATAGCGATAACAGTGCGGTTGAAGGCCGCGAGTAAAAAGCTTCTCAATGGTGCAAGCGGAATATACCTGGAGACTAGAAAGGCGTAAGATGGTGAAAGCTTTCTCCAGAGATAGTTGCGCACAGTCCATTGCCAATGCGTCGCTCGCTGAGGATTGGCATCGGGATTATACTTTCTGCACTCTGCGGTAATTCTATCCAGGAAAGGATAAATGTAGAACATGAGCGAGACATTGGCGATTTTTAGTTCTGGAAGCTGTTGTGCAAACTGATCAAGATGGTAGGCTTTGTGATAAACAGCCAGAGATTGGAGCGGTCTGATCTTAAATGTTACTTCGTACACGATGCCAAGCAGACCGTAGCTTGATCGCACGGCCTGTAAAAGCTCCGGGTCGCGTTCTGCCGTGATGGTCATCAATTCGCCCGATGATTTGACCAGTTTTAGCTCCGTGACATAGGAGCACACCTGACCGGACTCGCCTGGCATAGAGGCATCTTTTGTGCCACAGCAGGCGGCGCTACCCATCGTCAAATTGCCAATGACAACGTTGATATAGAACTGCATATTGCGCTTCCGCAATTCCCGTGCCACATCAATATAGAGTGCGCCCGCTTCAACGGTGACTGTGTCAGAGCGGATCTCTTTAATGCGGTTCATCTTGCGCATATTGACTAATGTACCGCCGTCTGTCGCTCCACAGGCGGTCGTAGAGTGGTTAGAACCGATAGCACGCACGCTGCCAGGGTACCTCTGAGCATCGCGCATGATGTCGCTGATTTCCTGTACGCTTTCCGGCTCTACGATCACCTGTGGGAATGATGTAATATCCCCAAACCAGTTCTGTACCTGTACCTTTTCCATGCTATCGATACTCCTGTTGTGCCACTGGTGGAACGCTTGCCCCTGCTTGAGTACTGCTCTGTGCTGCCGTCTGCCAGGGGGCAAAAGGATTTTTGGCATGTTGCAGGAAGGGACGGAGGTCAGGAAAATGTCTTGTGAGCAGATCGGCCATGCCGTTATCGTTGATCCACTTCATGCCCCACGGCGTATAAACGGCTGGTGTGTAGTACTCGGTAAAGAAAGGATCGCTGTTGAGACGCCGTGATGCCATTAAGATGAAGATGCGGAAGGCGGTATCGCTAAAGCCAAACCCCTGAGGACGAGGCTCTGCGTAGAGACCTACCATCAGGTCCACCTGGTTAATATCATTATCGTACATCTCCTGGATCTGCCTGGCCCATATCGGGTTGTCCGTGATTTCCTCAAACGTTTTTACTGGAAGGCGATGTAGCAGTTGACGAAACTCGTTGTAGCGGGGCACGCCACGTTCGCGGTCGCGAATAATTTCGGTCGTTGCCAGGTCAATCAAGCTGTTATCTGGTTCTCTGCGATGGCGCAGGAAACGTGGATAATTGTGCAGCGTAATTGCTCCAGGGTTGGCGATGCCAAACGAGTAGAAAAGGTCGGGAAGTGCGGTCTCTTCAACAAGAGTACGCGCATTTTTATCGGCAACCTCTGGAAAAGTTAATTTTTTAAGCAGGGAATTGTCCTTCCACGAACGGAATTCGAATTCGTCGGGCAAGAGGGGATGCATCCGGTACACGGCCACAAACTCTTCCGTTAGAGCATAGGGTACTCCAAAGTGGTCGGTGTGGGAACCCACGATACCGCTAAAAGCTTCGTTGGCACTGATGCGTCCAAAGTGAGTATACAGCCATTTCCCCAGCACCCCATACCAATTCCCATTGATAGCTTTGCGTAAAGTGGGATTGTTAAGAATGCCCGGCGTCCATTCAGTGGTGTGGATTTTTGCCATCAGAGCGACGTTAATCAGGCGTGCATGATGATAGATCTCATCGTCGCTCCAGAAAGGGTAGAGCTTATGGAGCTGATCGCAAATGGTGTTATGCTCCAGCGTAAACAGCGTGTGCAAGAGGCTCAAGCCAATCCACCAGTTGCCTTGCACGCCTGTAAGATCAGTTCCCGTATCTGGATCGACGGGAAGCCGACCATTATCATCAACGCGTAGCTTTCCCTGTTCCCCTGTGCGCGCGCGGTGCATCAGGGCTTTACTACTGCCGTAGATTTGTGAGCCATCCCACCAGTGAGACTCTTGATTGCGAAAAGTGGGAGGCAAGCCTTCGGAGCCAGAACGCGTTGTATCTCGCTGCGTGCGTAAAACGGTCATTGGTTTGTTCGGCCAGTCGTCATCATGCTCGATAGGTACCTGCCAGGGATTGTCTTTTTGATTTGGCCCATGACTAAACCAATCGTGGATCATAAATTGCAGCCAGGCAGCTGCCAGCAGGTTGAGGCTTGTCGCTGGCTGAAATTCGTCTCGTGCCAGCAATTCCCGGCTGACTTTGCGTGGATTGGGCGTCAGCACCATTGCCTCATCGGGATAGGCCGCGCTCAATGGGATATTGCGGCCAAAACGCGTTCCGGCGCAGCCCATCATTGGAGATAGCAGATCGGTATAGGTGCCATCGGCGGTGCGCGCCACGGGACACCGGCTGGCATGATTGCCATCTCCTGGCGCTGCCCTTACACCCACATACGTATCAGAGAGATTGCGTTCTCGTAAGATATTGCGCAAGCCTGCAAGCGTCATCAAACCTAGAGGAACAGGAAGTTTATGCCATCCGATTGCATGGTCGATTTTTTGCGCTAACCAGTTGTACCCTTGAGTGAATAAGCCTCCCATAACATACCTCCCTTATTGCTCATATTTCGCGGTGTGGTGTGTCTCCACTAGTAGCATGCAGCAAAAAATTCGCTGACATAACTACTATTCGGCAATTCTTTTTTATCATGCAGCATATTTGTCAGCTTTCAGGCGGATAGGGGTGACGTTGTTTTCCATCAGGATTTTTGCGCACTGGTCTGTGAGTGGCAGTGAAGGCTTTTCGAGCGTCGGAGGGGATGAAAAAGAAGATCGTTCCGTACTCTACTGGCAACCTCAAATCTCAAGCTGCCAGAAAGCAGGAACGAGTCAGGTGGACGATAGCAGGCTGGTCAGTCTAGGCTTGTTCTACTTCAGCAACGGCTGAGGCCTGTGTCTCCGCTAAGCGTTTGCGACGTTCCTCGCCCTGGCGTCGTGCTCGTCTACCATAGGCAATGGTGAAGGCGATAACCGCAAAAGTGATTCCATAAAAGATGAAAGGTGAGATGGCAAGAAACTGTGCTATAGACATGTTATAGACTAATATAACGCGTAGGATAAATTCACCGAGGTAGGTGAGGCCCCAGACAAGCGTTAGAACGCGCGTAAAAGAGCGAAAGCCAGGATATTGCCAGCTGTTATTGAACTCTGCTATACGCTCAGGATTGTTACCACCAGCAAAGTAACGAATCAGGTAGAACCAGACTGGTTTGGGGAAGAGGAGTGAGACCAGACAAACTATGCCGAGGGCTACGGTGAGAAACGATTCTCGGATCAGGAAGAGCCTGGGATCTCCTCCGATGAGAGCTGCAATGATCGTAACGGCTATACCTACTAAGGTGATGCCTGCGATGAAGTCCAGGTTCCGATTACGGATAATGCTCACAATGCCACCAATAATCGCTGGGACCGCTGAGATGAACAGGATGGTTAGATCAGAAAAGGAAGTCTGGCTCTTCAAGATCTGGTAAATGATGTAAGGTAGGACGCCATTGACGATGATGCTTGGTAAGATGCCGCGTATAGTTGAGCGGAAGGAAGGTGCTTGCGCAGTTGATGGTGTGCTCGACATTATGTGTATCCCTTTCATAAAGTAATATGATGCTTGACTTTTAGCGGTGTATTAGCTATAATACAAACTGTCAGACCAATACAGGCGGGTTTGGTGTAGCGGTAACATGCAACTTTCCCAAAGTTGAGACCACGGGTTCGAACCCCGTAACCCGCTCCAGATAAATCACCTTCCCTGATCGGGAAAGGTGATTTTTTGTTGCTCATCCGTTTTACTAACTCCTATTTGCCCTGTTTCCGCAGCCCCTCTTGCATGGCTTGCATGTCACGGGCGACCGTTCTCAATCCAGCCATGCAGATGACGCCCGCCAGGAGAAGACAGAGCGGCGCGGTCACAATCAGTGCATGGCCTAGCGTGGTTTTATCAGCAATCGCTCCGATAATGAGCGGTGAGGCGGCATCGCCCAACAGATGGGCCAGCAGAAGCACCAGTCCAACGGCGGTGGCTCGCATCTGCGGAGCAATCACATCCTGGATCACCGCGTTCAACGGTCCCAGGCACAGGCTTAAGCAGACGATGGCGGCAATAAACACGACAATAAAAGGGATCAGGGTGTGAACTGAGAGAGCCAGGAAGGTGAGAGGCGCTCCCAGGATAAACGCGGCGGTCGCCACGATCATGCGACCTTCTGGCCGTCGCCGTTGCATCATGTCCGCCAGCCACCCACCGGCTATCGTACCAACCAGACTGCCTCCGGCCAATACACCACCCGCAACAGCGCCAGCCGCGCTCACCGTGAGCTGGAAATCGCGGACAAGGTATGTCGGTATCCAGACCTGGGCGCTGCCAATGGTAAAAAAGCTGAAGACGAAAGCCGCGAGCAAGATCCAGTAAGTGGGAATGTAGAAGAGTTGCTTAACAACCTCCCAGAAATTTTTGCCCAGGCCGCCGTGGCTCAGCTCCGCGCCCGTTTCTGCGTCGCCCTCCCTATCAAAAGCGCCGCGTTGAGGCTCGGTTGCACGCCAGATCAGGAAGGCGGCGATCAATCCGGGGATGCCAACGGCGTAGAAGGCCCAGCGCCAGCCGAGCCGATCAGCGATAATGCCGCCGATAATCAGGCCCAGCGCCGTTCCAATCAGGTTGCCTACAGACCAGTAGGAGAGGATACGCCCGCGCTGTTCTTTCGGGAAGTAATCGCCCAGCAGCGATAAAGAGGCCGGGGCATAGCCAGCTTCGCCGATGCCCAGGACCGAGCGCGTCAGAAAGAGCTGAATGAAGTTGCGAGTCAGTCCTCCAAGAGCTGTGGCAACGCTCCACAGGCCGACACAAAGCGCGACAATATTCTTGCGCGGACTTCTATCGGCCCAGACGCCCAGTGGTAACGTGGCGATGGCATAAATGAAGAGGAACGACGAGGCGAGCAAACCAAGCTCAGTATTGTTTAACTGGAACTCTGTCTGGATTTTTGGGAGTACCGCAGAAAGAACGGAACGGTCGGCATAGTTGAGTACGTTAATGGTGAGCAGAATGGCGAAGGCAAAACCTGCTTGCGCCCTGTCTGGCTGTAATGAGTTTTTGCTGCGCGACGGACTAGAAGAAGTGGTTGTAGTCATCAGGCGAGTTGTCCTTGAACCTTTCATCAAGTTATCACAGGCCAGATTTTCCCCAGATCCGGTTATTTCGTATGTCTTCGGGCAAAAATCCTTCTGTCTACAAAGCATACGTTTCTGCTGTAGCATAGTTACAGAATTGATAACGGCCATAGGAATAGTCGTGCTTCTTCGCAACCTTATCATATGTCCGTTCGTCTAACTATCAGAGACGAAACTATTGCCGGATGCTTCTTGTGGATATGTGTATTCCCATCTGAAAATAATGGCGGAAGAATCATGATACATGCTGTGACGCACTTTTTTCTACATGCCGATCCGTTACTGATCTGTTTGATCGTAGCGGTTGTGCTGATGCTGGAGAGTGCGGGCGTTCCCATCGCCAATAATACGTTATTGTTACTCACGGGCGCGCTGGCCTCGTTGGGTCATCTTAATATATGGGTCTTGACGATTGTAGCAATTGTAGGGAGTGTCGCAGGAGCCTGCCTGGCTTACTGGCTCGGTGCCTGCGGGAGCCGCCAGCTCTTCTTGCGTATCGCCACTTTTTTCCGTGTCAAAGCCGACAAAATTGAAAAAGCGGAGCTCTGGTTTCAAAAATCGGGAGTATGGATGATCTTCTTTTCGCGCATGACTCCTTATGTTCGTCCCTTCGCCTGCTTCCCGGCTGGCATATCGAAGATGCCTTTCGCTCGCTTTTTTGTCGCAGCCTTATCCGGCTCGGTCCTCTGGTGTGTTGTGCTGCTTGCTATCGGCTGGGGACTTGGACGGCGTTGGAGCCTGGCGCTGCATATGATGCAGTATTATACGATTCCCACGATCTGTCTTGCTATAGGCGCAATCGCCCTCTACTTTTTTGTCGTGTATATGATTAAGCGCCGCCTCAATTTCAACTCTCGTCTTCATGCCACCCAGACGGCGACAGGCTATGGCGAGAAAGAATAGCTATGATTCGCCAGTCTGGCACACTTTTAAAAAGCAATTGAGCGCGTTGTGATTAATCAATTAACAAAATCCTCGGTGAGCCAGATCAAACCCTTTGTGTCGATATAGATGCCAATGCCAATTTTGTGGTAACTCGTATTCAGCAAGTTGTAGCGGTGCCCGGCTGGCGGTGGTTCGTTGAGCATCTGCTGCTCGATGTTCTGGACGCCGCCCCATGCTGTTGGGGTTGGCGATGTGTAGCCCACATTTTCGCCACAGGCCATGTACTGGAAGCCCTCGTTAAGAACGCGCTGGCAGGGTTGTGGCTCATTGGGGCAGGCATGGCTCAGGCCGCAATGGGCCATCGCCCAACTATGCAAGCGTGCCCCCGTTGAAAGTGTGGCGTTCAACACATACGCGTAGAGATTTTGCGTTCCCCGATCCTGATTAATCAAAGCAAACAGTTGCTGACTGAGCTGATTCTCGGTTGCTGTGAGCGGCGGCGGCGTACCATAAGAACCTGTTCCGCCGCTACCAGGAACTGGCGTGGCATTTGATGACGGGACATTTGGCTTCTGGCCCTGCCCTGGTCTGGTTGCAGTGGGTGTTGGCTGCGGGGTCGCTATATGTGCAGGGATGGTCATTCCCATACTGGTATCGGGTGTGGAGGTTGCTGTCGCTTGTGGCGCGTGGTTCGCACTGGCTGAATGCGCCTGGTTCCCAGAGCCGGGGGCGCAGGCTGCCAGTTGTAGCAAGACGAGCATCGCAAAAATATACTGGAGTTTTCTGCCCACGAATATACGCTCCTCTAAAGAAATGAGAGAAAATGCATTTTCCAGAGTGTAGCATACGAAGCGAGCCGCATATTCGCCTGGTTCGATGGGCTAGTACTTTTAGCGCGTTGGAATGCTGCACATCATGAAAGGATCTCTTCGATGAAACGATACATTCTCACGGGCACACCAGGCTCAGGAAAAACCTCTCTTCTTGAAGAGTCTGCTGAACCTTCGTACCGACCTGCCGCACCAAGACCCCGCCCAGGGCAAGCGCGAGGCCCCCGCATCCCCGCCAGCCTCTCCACTTGCCCTTACCACACCCACCCATTGTGCGTTCCGTCTGGTTTTTTGGGGGATGATGCGATGTTGGGGAACCGGTAGGGGCAAGGGGTGGAGATGTGGGGACGAGGGGGCCTTGCGCTTGCCCTCTCGTCGCCCTCTCCAACTTGCGTGTATACGTTTCTACAATCCTACAACGGTAGCGCCCATAATCAACTCGTCCTGGATGATTTCTGCTAGAACGGAGTCGGGAATTGGCTCGTCTACCGAGACAATCATCAGTGCAGTATCCTGGGTGCCTCGTTGCATGTAGGGGCGCAGTCTGCGGACGCTGGGACCGACATCCATATGGCGAATGTTAATCTTTGCCTTGCCCAGGACTGTGCCGACGCGTCCAATCATGCCGGGCTGGTCGAGGTTGCGACAGAAGAGGATGTAGCCCTCTGGCACAAACTCTGTCCAGTAGCGCCCGACGCGAACGATACGCGGTTCGTCGTGCATCACCGTTCCGCTTAGCACATCGACATGTTCGTCGCCGGAGCCAGGCCTGCCTGCGAAGGACGAGGTGTAGCCATTGCTGTTTGGCACGCGCAACGTCACCAGATTGGCGAATTCGGTGGGCGTGGTAGATTTCAGCTCGGTAATCTCCAGCCCCCATTCTTTAGCCAGCACCTGAGCGTTAATCATATTCACATGGGCATCGGAGATCGATTCCAGCATGCCCTTGATTAAAGCTGCTTGAAGCGGACGCAGGTCGTAGCTCGCGATTTCACCGCTATAGGATAGCTCGATTTTATTAATCGGGCCGGGCTGGAGCTGGGTAAACAGGCGTCCCATCTTTTGCAATAGGACCATGTATGGTTCCAGCACCTTCAAGGTCTCAGGCAAGATCATAGGAGCGTTAACGGCTGCTCGTGGGAAACCGCCATGCAGTACCGCCACGATCTGCTCTGCCACATCCGTTGCCACGCCAACCTGTGCCTCTTCAGTTGATGCGCCCAGATGCGGTGTGGCGATGATGCGCTCATGAGTCACAAGCCGCTTCAATGCGTCGTTGTCGCGAATCGGCTCCTGGCTGAAAACATCGAGCGCGGCCCCTGCCAGGCGATCCTCATTGAGCGCGTTCAGCAAGGCAGCTTCATCGATCAAGCCGCCTCGTGCGCAATTGATCAGGCGCGCGCCCGGCTTCATCAGCCGCAGCTCCTGCTCACCAATCAGCCCCTGTGTGCCGCTTGGGCCAGTTGTGAGCGATGTATGTAGCGTCACAAAATCGGCCTGTTTGAGCACCTCTTCCATTGTTAGCATGGTGACATCCGCTTTGCGTGCCTGCTCTGGAGAGACAAAGGGGTCGAACGCAACGATTTGCATCTCCATCCCCTGAGCGCGGCGTGCCACCGCCATCCCGACTTTGCCCAGACCAATGACGCCTAGCACCTTATGACGCACCTCAACCCCCACAAAGCGGCTTTTCTCCCACTTCCCTGCTTTCATGCTGGTATCGGCTGCCGGGATGCGGCGCGTCAGGGCCATTAACATCGCAATGGTATGTTCGGCTGCGGCGATAATGTTGCCGGTTGGCGAGTTGACTACCATAATACCCAGGCGAGTTGCTGCCTGCGTATCGATATTATCGACGCCCACGCCAGCTCGCCCGACAATTTTCAAATTGGTTGCTGCTGCCAGCACATCGGCGGTTATCTGAGTCTCGCTACGCACAATCAGAGCTGCGTAATTGCCAATAATGGCCTTTAGCTGCTCAGGATTCAGGCCCAGCCGCTCATCAATCTGGGCCTGGGGCAACTGTGTGCGCAGAAGATCAATACCTTCTCGTGCTATACGGTCGGTAATCAAGATCCTGGCTGTACCTGCAACATCCGTAGCCTGTGTTATTTGCTCTTGTACTTCTGCCATTGTCTCTACCTCCTCTCCACTACGCTAGCCCTTATGACCAGCTTCGCGCAAGCGTCGCTCCATCGCATCCATCGCCTGAGCCAGATCCGCCTCGCTGAAAAAGCCCAGATGCCCCACGCGGAAGATTTTTCCCTCAAGGTGCTCCTGGCCGCCAGCAAAGACGATATGGTCTTCTTCTCGTAGCTTTTTGAGCAAGGCTTTGGTGTCGATGCCTTCGGGCGTGAGCACCGCCGTAACGGTGTTTGAGGCATATTGCTGTTGCGCGAACAACTTCAGCCCCATTGCCTCAGCTCGCGTTCGTACATACTGTGCTCCGCGTGCATGACGCTCGAAAATGGCTTCACGTCCCTCTTGCAACATCATTTCCAGCGCCACGTCAAGCGCGTAAAAGAGTGAGACAGGAGGCGTTGTGGGATGTTGCCATGCCTCAAGCTTCTTGCGGCTAAGCTCCCAGTCGAGATAAAAGCGCGGGAGTTTTGCCGTTTTATTGGCGGCCCAGGCTCGTTGACTGGCAGCAATCATCATAATCCCAGGCGGAATCATCCAGCCCTTTTGCGAACCCGTAAAGACAACGTCGAGATCCCAGGGGTCCATTTCCAGCGGAATGCTGCCGAGTGAGCTGACAGCATCGACGACGATCAGCGCGTCTGGATGGTGGCGACGAATAATTTCTGCCAGCGTTTTGATGTCATTAGTAATGCCTGTTGATGTCTCGTTATGGGTGATCAATACTCCACGGTAGGGTGCAAGCTCTTTCAGACGTGCCTCGACGGTAGCTGGATCAGCCCCCTGACCCCACGGGAACTCGATGCGTGTGACCTGTAGCCCATAGACGCCCGCGATTTTCGCCAGTCGGTTGCCAAAGCTGCCGATGGTGATAGAGACAACATGATCTCCTGGCGAAAAAACGTTGGCGATGGCGCACTCCTGGCCCGCCGTCCCTGATGCCGGGAAGGTCAGTACTGGTGAAGCTGTCTGAAAAAAGTATTGTAGACGCAAGGTGACGCGTTTCAAAATAGCGGCAAATTCTGGTCCTCGGTGGTTAATCATGGGATTGGCCTGGGCCGCCATGACCTCCTGTGGAATAGGGGTTGGGCCGGGAACGCGGAGATTCTGCCTCGGAATAGGGGTGCGAGCTTCTACCTGTGGAACAGGGATAGCTTTGTTTGCTTGCGTTGTCATAAATTTGTTCCGCTCCATTTTACTCTATTTGTGCCGTCCTACTTATCCGACCCTACCTGGTCGGAGCGTATCCTCGTCTCACCGCAATAATGCGCGGCGGATAACCTCGGTGTTACCCGCCGCTGTAGCTATGAATTCTTCCATCAGCATATAGCATAAAGTATAGCTCTGTCAAACCACACAAAAACTCATGCAGGCAATTTTGTGCTCTATCGGGACTTGACATTTGTTTGCCAGGTGGTGTATCCTCGAATTAGGCGAACAAAATGTTGCAGCAGGCTCCGGCAAAGTTGCTGTTGTAGCTTCTGTATACGAGCAGTGGAAGATCGCCATAGCATAATTCAGGCTTTCACGAGCAAATTGTAATCTATGGAGTAGAAACATGG
>DASTZT010000200.1:0-3353 GCA_035764225.1 Ktedonobacteraceae bacterium | reverse complement strand
AAGGGGATTGATATCGTGGGCGACCAGCAGCACAGTTACATTGCGGGTATGGCAGACCTTGGCCACGAGCGAGACAATTTCTTGCTGGTGCGCGATATCCAGATTCGCCAACGGCTCGTCCAGCAGCAGCAAACGCGGATTGGTCAGCAGAGCTTGCGCAATTAAGAGGCGCTGTTGCTCGCCGCCGGAGAGCTGTCCCACCGGGGCATCGGCAAACGAGAGGGCATCGACTTCCGCCAAAGCCTGATCAATCAAGGCGTGCCGCTTCTTGCTGGGCCAACCAATGCCCCAGCGATGGCCATCCAGCCCAAAACCGACAAGGTCACGCGCTCGCAACGCCAGATCCGCCTCCAACACACGATGCTGCGGCGCGTAACCGATGCCCTGACTGCCCTGGCGCGGCGTCTCGCCCAGCACCCGGATCACGCCCTTCACAGGCTTGAGCAGCCCCAATAATAACTTGAGCAAGGTGCTTTTGCCAGCCCCATTCGGCCCAAGAATCACCACAAATTCCCCTGCATTGATCGTCAAACTGATATCCTCTAAAATAGCTCGTCCGCCCAATTGAACGCTAATATGCTCTAAGGCAAGCACTGGTTGATCTGTCACCACAGCTTTTCTCGCTCTCCCTTTCGTGTTCATCAAATCAACAAGAGCATATCATAGAGAGGAATGATAAGTCAATGAGACTGAGTCTCATTTCTTAATTTTTCGTGAGCAGTTTGCCAATGCAGAGTTTCGCTTGGCGAAACTTCAACATATTGCCAATCGCATGAGAGCGTGTATACAATCAAAATGCTGTGGGACAGCCCGCAGACAACCAGCAAATGAAAGGGCTAGTATTGATGACCTTACCAGAAACGACCCATCCAATCCGAGTCGGAGTCCAGCTTCATCCTCAGCACACGAGCTACCACGATTTTGCTGATGCAGTGCGTCGGGCCGAGGCAATGGGAGTTGACAGCATCTGGACCTGGGATCACTTTTTCCCCTTGTCCGGCGATCCTCAGGGCAACCACTTTGAGGGCTGGACGTTACTGACCGCGATGGCAACGCTGACCGAGCGGGCGCAAATCGGCTGCCTGGTCACCTGCAATAGCTACCGCAACGCCGCACTTTTATCTAATATGGCGAAAACGGTCGATCACATTAGCAATGGTCGCCTTATTTTGGGGATAGGGTCTGGTTGGTTTGAGCGTGATTATCAAGAGTACGGGTATGAATTTGGAACTGCGGGAGGGCGTCTGGCTTCGCTCGAAGAATCGCTCGCCATTATTCGTCATCGCTGGGAGGTCGATGTTCCCAAACCTATGCGCACTATCCCTATTCTGATTGGAGGTGGGGGCGAAAAGAAAACGCTGCGCATTACCGCGAAATATGCGAATATGTGGCATGGCTTTGGCGACGCCAACACCCTTGCCCACAAAATGCAAATTCTGGATCAATGGTGCGCTGAAATTGGACGCGATCCACGCGAGATTGAGCGCTCATGCGGCACAAGCAAAGATGACACTGAAGAGCAACTGGACGCCAAAGTCAACGCTGGTGCCACCCATATTATTCTTGGCGCAGGCGCTCCCTGGAATCTCTCTGCCCTTGAACGTCTGATTGGCTGGCGAGATAAGAGGCTGGCAGAAGGATAACACTCTCCGCCTCATCCCCCGTACAAACTCCTGACTGTGCTTGCCAGGAGTTTGTTTATTCTTCGCAATTCCCGCTCATTCTAAGCTCTTCCCATAATCCCAACTTTTTGTTTATCATCATGAGCAGAAATAGTGCCCTGGGCACAACTCGTAGCCGCATGTAACAATTTGGAGGCTACGCCTGTCCTTTCAACAGTGATCTTTCATGAAAGAAATTTTTTAAACAGAGAAAGGACGCAACAGTTTGGATGAAAGTGAATCAGCATTAATCACTGCCTGGCAACACGGGAATGAGCAAGCAGTGCGCACCATTTTCGAGAAGCATTACCCGCGACTGGTGCGACTGGCTGTGCTGAGCGGCCTGACAATGGAAGAGGCTGAGGATTGCAGCCAGGAGGCATTTTTGCGAGCCTTTGAACGTCGTCACCAGTTGCGTGACCCCTGTGCATTTCCATTGTGGTTTCAGCGCATTGTAACGCGTCATCTCCTCAATACGCTGGGGCGCATGAGTCGTACTCGCCAGAGTTCCCTGGAGGTGGTGGGCGAGGTAAGCGAAGACTGGGGACGCGCTCAGGTGCAGCAGCCCGACGAGATTACCATTTCGGCAGAGGATCGCACGCTACTCTGGCAGGCTGTACAGGCACTTCCTGTAACCTATCGCCTACCGCTCGTCTTACGTTACTACGACGACTTTTCTCTTCACGAGATTGCGGAAATCATCGGGAAACGCGAAGGCACTGTCCGCGTGACCATTCATCGCGCGTTGCAGCAATTGCGACAAGCAGCACAAAGTAGACGTACTATAGATCAGCCCACTGCATCTTTTGAGCAAGCATCTACGATGACTATCACCCAGAAAGTTTATAGGGAGGTACTTCCATGAAAATCCATCCTTCACAAGAAACAGCTCAGGAAGCTTTATTACGAACAACTCTGCATGAACATGAGCCAGAAATAGTTGATACGGAACGAGCATGGGCCATGATTTCGTCCCGCATCGCAACCCCAAGTGCGTCAAAGCCAATGATGGTGGCCCATCTCTTCAGGAATCAGCGGCCAAAGCACACCTGGAAGCGCATGGCTGGGATCACAGTTGCTGCCGCACTGCTGGTTCTCGTCCTATCTGGTGCGCTATTGTTCGCTCCACTCAATAGCTGGTTGAACCCTCAACAGACCGCATTTGCTATGGTCAATCAAGTCAAGCAAACCAATGGCATCACATTGACGGTAGGGCAGGCATATGCGGACACCGGTCACACCTATGTCACCTATAGCCTCCAGATTTCTGTTGACTGGTTAAGGCAGGGATATGTTCTCAGCGCGCCTACAAAGGACACATTAGTCGCAAATCACCAGGAAGTGAAGAGACCAAAACCGCAACAAGTTGCCTGTAAAAGGCCAAACCGTTACGATCAGCCTGAGCAGTGCTTAATCAATTACCTCGCCGTCCAGCCAACGCCAACCGGGAATAGCGTGACATTCACCTGGGATGTTCCAACGGTAACGCTGATCCGCCGATCTACGCTAGCCCCCGACGCGCAGCACCCACGCACTATTACCGTAAGCGGTCACTGGCATTTTGTCTTCACCGTCCCTTTCTATCATGAGAATCGCAACCCCGCCATTCCACCAATTTTTGCGCCATCAAAATAGCCTGGGGTTGCACATAAACGAAGCCTCATAAAAAACAAGCTCCCTCATTTTGATATG
>DASTZT010000199.1:0-9350 GCA_035764225.1 Ktedonobacteraceae bacterium | reverse complement strand
CGGATGCCGAAACCGCCAACACGTATAATTGCGTGATCTGTGTGACATGCTTCAAGTGTGCCATAAATACTGGTTATCATCGTGCTCGCCAAACCTCTTCTGTGCGTTGTTGGCAGAAGTGCCAGTTCTATCCAAAACTGGTTGCCACTGTTTTTATCAGGCCAAAAAACTATTCTTTTTCTCTCCTGAAGTGGAGGAAATGAGCACTATCTGCTATAGCCTGAAAGACTCTTGATGTAAGGAGCAGTGTTGAGATGACAGATAGCCACCGCCGCCGCATCGGCAGCATCATCGGGGCGGGGGACCGCGGTCAGCTTGAGTAGAATACGTACCATCTCTCCCACCTGATCCTTCCCTGCGCCGCCATAGCCCGTCACGGCCTGCTTGACTTGCTTGGGTGTGTATTCCGCAACGGAAAGCCCGCCATTGGCCAGCGCCAGCATCGCGACGCCACGCGCCTGACCCACCGTCATGGCAGTACGCGCGTTTTTCGCGAAAAATAGCTCTTCCATCGCGGCTTCATGCGGTTTGTGGAGCGCGATCAGCTTGCTCAGACCTTCGTAGATCAGTTGCAAGCGTTGGGCCAATGGCATCCCTGCTGGCGTCGTAATCACATCGCACGCCAGCATACTCAGCTCGCTTCCCCTTGCCATGATTACCGCGTAGCCAACGATGGCGGTACCAGGATCAATCCCCAGAGCAATACGAGGAGCAGGAGATGATAATGTATTACTCATCGGTCTCCTTCCCCTTCAGTTTCTGCTGCTTACGCATAGGAAGATGCGATCTCGTCTGAAATATCGGCATTAGAATAGACGTTCTGCACGTCGTCCAGATCCTCAAGCTTGTCAATAAGACGCATCAGCTGATGGGCCTGCTTCTCATCTCGCAGCTCAACCCTGGTTTTGGGGATCAGGCTTGTTTCAGACTTCAGCACTTTGTATTTTTTGGTCTCAAACTCCTGGCGAATTTTCTCTACATCCGTCGGGTCGGTGTAGATAGTCAAGGTCTCGTCATCAGGAGAGGGCGTTTCGACATCGTCAGCCCCCAGGTCAATAGCTTCCAAAGAAAGTTCGTCGGGATCTTGACCGTTTAACTCCACCTCAATCACGCCCTTCGCTTCAAATAGCCAGTCAACGCAGCCGTTCTCGCCCATATTCCCGGCATTGCGGTTAAAGGCGTTACGCACTTCTGCGACGGTGCGGTTACGATTCTCTGTCAGCGTTTGAACCAGGAGCGCGGTCCCGCCAGGACCATAGCCTTCATAGGTAATTTCTTCGAGATTGTTCCCTTCTCCACTACCCATTGCACGTTTAATCGTGCGCTCAATGTTATCCAATGGCATGTTGGCGTCGCGAGCGCGTTGCACGGCCATACGCAGGCGAAAGTTGGCGTTGGGATCTCCTCCCCCACCCTCACGCACTGCTACGACGATTTCGCGCCCCAGCCGGGTGAAGAGTTGTCCCCGGCGTGCATCATTGACGCCCTTTGCGCGACGAATCTGCGCCCACTTTGAGTGACCTGACATATCGTTGCTCCCCTAGTTTTCAAATGACTGTTCTATCAGTATATGCCTGAGCATATATTTTGCGTGTGTGCTATCAAATGACGTGCTGGCGCTATTGTAACACGAACAGCCGTAGGGAGTCGAGGGGGTAAAAAGTAGCCTGAGCATGAGATGAGCAGGGGGAAAACCCGCCAGTTCTCCCCTACTCTGCTGGCGCTTACAAATTTTCTTGCTCAAGCCACTGCTCAATACACTGGTTCACGCTTTTTGCCTGCTCTCGCATGACATAATGTCCAGCATCAGGAATACTATGGAGGGTCGAGCCTTCAATGTGTTTGTGGAGATACTCGCTATACTTCGGGGGCGTCAGACGGTCGTCTGCTCCATAAATAACCAGTGTGGGCAGGTGGATTTCGTATAGTCGATTCATGATATCAAAAATGTTGCAGGCGGCCAGATCGCGGTAGAGTATGGAGGGGCCAGGAGCAACTTGCTCTTGCATGATCGCCTGGGGGATGGTGTTGCTATTGACCTGTGACGCCCCCAGTTCTGATAGTTGTTGGCGAGCTTGCTGAGGGGCTTGTCGAGCGTCGTTCAGCAGGTCGGGATGGACTCTTAGCCGCGCTCCTGTGCCGATCAGGATCAGCCCTCCCAGCTTCGAGCCGTATTGGAGCGCCATCATCATGGCAACTGCGCCGCCGAGCGAGTGGCCCGCGATAATCGGTCGCTCAAGCCGCAATTCGCCCGTTACAATCTCATACGCTGCCTGCGCATAATCCGGCACCGTGACCTCTAGAGGAAAAATATCGGGTCGTTGGCCGTGCCCTGGCAAATCAATGGCGAAGGCGCGTTGGGGGCCAAAATGCTCAACTTGCAAACGCCAGATGCGTCCACTATCGCCGGAGCCGTGAATGAAAACAAGTGGTCTGCTCATAACGTGTCCTTTCATCGCGCAAAGTAATCAGGCTTCTTGCAAACAGAAAGACTCTGCGGTATGCTTGCTCGTGGTATGATGCATGCTGATATACGCATCATACAACAAAGTAAGCTGGGTAACGTACTGAATTATAGAGGGGGTGGCTGTGATGAATGCTGCTGGGAAGGTCCGACAGACGGAGAAAGCCGCACGCCAGGGACTTGGTCGGCTGGGCGAACGCCTGGCCGCTGAAAGGCTGATTGCTGATGGGTATCGCGTGCTAGAGCGTAACTTTCGCTGTCAATACGGTGAGATTGATATTGTAGCCGAAGATGAGCAGGAATTAGTCTTTGTGGAAGTAAAAACGCGTCGCGGGGTTGCTTTTGGTCGTCCTGAAGAGGCGGTAACCTTGCGCAAGCAGCGCAAAATTGTGCAGGTTGCGACCTATTATCTTGACTTGCACGCCTGTTTTGAGCGATCCTGGCGCGTTGATGTTGTGGCCGTGCAATTGAGCGTGAGTGGTAAACTAGAAGAGATTCGCATCTATCAACATGCATTTGCAGGGGAATAATCCAGTCTGCGTCTGTAGGGGCGGTGCCTTGCCGCCAGCCTGAGCGGAGCTAGCGCGTCAGCAGCGTTGGCTGGCGGAATTTCAAGACTGGCCTTGTGCCTGTCCTACGACGGGTTTACGAACGATGATTGAGGAGGGAAGCCGTGAGCGATTTTATAGAGTCAGCCAAAAACTTTATGAATTCTGCCGTGAGCCGTACGAGCTGGGAGGCGCAGAAACAACTGCGCCAGCGCGGCAAGCAAGGCGAGATTGATAAATTGCTAGAGCAGCGCCAACAGTTGTTGAATGAACTGTCAATGGTCGCGATGAATCTGTATCAGCAGGGAACCCTGACGGATACGCAGCTCTCGCGCCTGTGCGCAAGCGTGATTGAGCTGGATCATGATGTAAGAACGCGTGAAGGGCAGTTGCAGGAAATAAAGGACGAGGCATATCCGGCGGATAAGTTTGGCCCAGCGCCAATGCCGAACTATGCCCCACCTCCAGTAACCCCTCAACCAACAGGAGGGCCGGGAACAGGGCCAGCTCCGCAAGCGGGTCCAGCCGCTCAGCCAGGGTCGCAAGTACACTGCCCCCATTGCGGCAGTCCGATCCGCTCGAACGCTCTCTACTGTCGCGGCTGTGGGACAAAACTTCGCTAAGCTAATAGCAAGGGAGTTATGCTATAATGAGTATCACCATCGCTCTATGGGTGGCGGAGAGAAAGTTTTCTCGCTGCACTCCAGAGGGAGACGGTGCAAAATACGTGAAGCGTAGGTAGTGTAGCTGTATGCATGAAGGAACTATCGTGACCGGGCATTCACAGGATGATACAATCTGCACGCTTGATATCATCAGCCATAGCTCGGCGCAGACTCAGCGCCTGGGTATGCGGCTGGGAGAACTTCTGCATGGTGGGGAGCTGTTGCTGCTTGATGGGCAGCTTGGGACAGGCAAAACGACCTTCACGCAGGGATTAGCCAGAGGATTGAATATCACGGATGCCGTCAATAGCCCGACGTTTACCTTGCTGAAAGAGTATTCCGCTCAACCGGACGCGTCCCCTGAGCTTCAGGAGGCACAGAGAAGGTCGGGTCATAGTCCTGCCCTCTATCACTTTGATCTCTATCGCCTGGACGACCCGGAAGAGATTGTCGATCTTGGATTCGAGGACTACTTTTATGGCTCTGGCGTCTGTGTCGTCGAATGGGCAGAAAAGGCCGATGTCGTCTGGCCCGTCGAGCATATGCGCATTCGGATGAAAGGGTTAAGCGAAACCAAGCGCAGCCTGCTGTTTATTGCGACAGGCGAACGCTATTGTGAGTTGTTACGACAATTTCAGAAAAACACCTATGCTACTGCTAGCTCTTGATACTTCTACAAATCAATCAAGCATCGCCCTATGTTCTGAGGACGAGCTGTACAATGAGTATACGTGGCGCTCAAAGAATAACCATAGCGTCGAGCTATTACTGTATATTCAGCGTATCGTCGCGGAAAGCCATATCACCATGCAGCAGCTTGATGCCATAGCTGTTGCTACCGGACCAGGCTCTTTTAATGGGGTACGTGTGGCGCTGGCTACCGCGAAAACGTTCTCATTCGCGTTGAAGAAGCCGCTGATAGGGGTGAGCACGTTAGATACTATTGCTGCCCAGCAACAACACTGGCATGGTCCCGTATGCGCTGTACTGGAAGCTGGACGCTCAGAACTTTATGCCGCCTGTTACGCCTTCGATGAACAGCACGGCGAGCATGGCGATAGCTTCTATCGTATGCAGCGGCTCAGCGATTATTTGTTACTCACGCCGAAGCAGTTGGCGCTTGCTGTGCAAGAACAGGTAGACAAGCAGTTTGGCGTGCCAGGCGAGCGCCAGTTGCCGCCAGTGCTTTTTTGTGGCGAGATTAGTGAAGCTTCTCGTCAGTCTCTACATACACATATGCAAAAGAGCGGCTTGCTGCTCAGCAATCTGCTCTCGACCAGAAAGGCATCGACCCTGGCTCTGCTCGCGCTGGAACGCTTGCGCGAGGGGAAAGAGGATGATCCGCTGGCGCTGGAACCTATGTATTTACGCCGTCCATCAATCACGACGAGCACGCGCAAGCGCCCCTTGCTTGAAGGCGCTGCGCAGCAGTCGGCTGGTCATGTTACGACAGAAAGGGGAGAGGGTGCGTTACGTCATTGATCGAATGACGATGTCGGATGTGCCTCGTGTTATCGAGATAGAGCGGCTGGCCTATCCGTCAACCTGGCCTCCCAGCGCTTATCGAAAAGAGTTGCAGGATAATCGTTGGGCGCACTATATCGTATTGCGCGATAAGCAAATCCAGGGGGAACAACTGGCTGTGCCTCAAGAGCTGGAGAAACCACGGCGGCCTCGCCTTTTTCCTCTTTCGCTCTTGCCTGGCCGTCCTGCTGTTACTGCTCCATCGCCGGATCTTGCTTCGATGATTGGTTTTGCGGGTTTGTGGCTGATGGTGGATGAGGCGCATATTACTACTATTGCTATGCATCCTGACTACCGGCGCAGGGGCTTAGGAGAGCTTTTGCTGCTCAGCTTGATCGATATCGCCTATGATATCGGGGCCAAATGGGTAACGCTTGAAGTGCGAGTTTCGAACTACACTGCTCAGAATCTCTATCGCAAATATGGTTTCCATGAATCGGGTCTGCGTCATCGCTATTATAGCGATAATCAGGAGGACGCCTTGATTATGTGGACGGATGAGATCAACTCTCCCAGCTATAAACAAACATTTCAGGCATTAAAAGCTGCATTGCTAAAAAAGTTGGAAATGCAATAAGCTCTGCCTCAGTGTGACTCTGGTCAAGATGCGCTTTTGTAGGAACCGGAATTATGCTTGTACTTGGTATTGAAAGTTCTTGCGACGAGACGGGAGCAGCGGTTGTCTGCGATGGACGCCATCTGCTCTCCAATGTCGTGGCTTCGCAGATTGAGATTCATAATCGCTACGGGGGGGTGGTGCCCGAAGTTGCCTCGCGGCAGCAATTGGCGTCGATTATCCCGGTGGTTGAACTTGCCCTGGAGAAGGCCAATTGCTCATGGGATCAGCTCGATGCGATCAGCGCGACTTATGGTCCGGGGTTGGCCGGTTCGCTCCTGGTTGGTTTAACGGTGGGCAAAGCTCTGGCACTGGCCCGCAATCGGCCCTTTCTTGGCATCAATCACCTGGAAGCGCATATTTATGCCAACTGGCTGCGCACGGGAGAAGCGGCCTTTGCAACGGCAGAGGAGGAGGGCGATTGGCGTTATCAGGAGGGCGATCCCATTTTCCCTCTGGTCTGCCTGGTGATCTCAGGAGCGCATAGTGAACTTGTGCTGGTGCGCGATCATGGACAGTATGAATTGCTTGGACAGACGCGTGATGATGCTGCGGGAGAAGCTTTTGATAAGGTGGCACGCATCCTGGGTCTGAGCTATCCAGGAGGTCCGGCCATCCAGAAAACTGCTCAGCAAGCTGAGGAGACTTTGCTCCAGCAGCACAAATCCGTCGCGCTGGCTCGCAACGCCTATCGTTTGCCGCGAGCGTGGTTACGTGGCACCTATGATTTCAGCTTTAGCGGCCTTAAAACAGCCATGCTGCATCTTGTAGAGGGGGCAACGGAGCAAGAGACCAAGCAGGTCAGTCAGTATACGCGCATGGGAGCGCAGGCTGCTCGTCATGGCATGCCCAATGTCGCGCTGCTGGCATCCAGCTTTCAGGAGGCCATTGTCGATGTGCTGGCGGTAAAAACGCGACTCGCGGCCCAGGAATATCATGTGAAGCAGGTCGTGCTCGCTGGCGGCGTAGCGGCAAATGTGAGCCTGCGCAAACGCATAGAGCAGGAACTGGCTCCCCTTAACATCCGTCTCAATTACCCACCGATAGAGTTCTGTACCGATAATGCGGCGATGATTGCGGGCGCGGCTTATTTTCATCTCTGCCTGGGTGAGCAGCATGGTTTTGATCTTGATGTGCAGCCCGGACTGAGTTTACCGTTCAAAAAGTAAGGAGGAGTGCGATGGCGGATCAGAAAGTCTACGCCCTGGGTATCGACCTGGGAGGAACAAAAATACTGGCGGCAGTTGTGGATGTGCTCTCTGGTGAGGTTATTGCCTCAGCTCGCAAACGCACGCGCGCTGAACGTGGGCAGGATTTCGTCTCTCAGCGCATCTCTGAGCTGGCTACGGCGGCTCTGGATGCGGCGAAACTCTCTTCCGAGGCAGGGCTTGTTGCCATTGGAATAGGGGCCGCCGGTCAGGTAGATCGCAAGGCCGGAGTTGTGCTGGATGCTCCTAACCTGGGAGTGCGTAATATGCCGTTGGGCAGCATGCTCAGCAAGCAGTTTGGCAAGCCAGTTGCGCTCGGTAATGACGTGGAAGTAGCGGCATTGGGGGAATATATCCACGGCGCGGGCAAAGGTTATACCAACTTTGTCTGTATGTTTGTTGGGACCGGCATTGGTTCTGGCATTGTGCAGAATGGACGGATCTATACCGGGTTGAGCGGAACGGCAGGGGAAGTGGGACACATGACCATCCAGGCGGGGGGCCGTATCTGTGGCTGTGGCAGTCGTGGCTGTCTGGAAGCGTATGCCTCTCGTACGGCTATTACCAAAGCGATTATGGCGGAGATCCAGCATGGCCGTCGTTCCGTGCTGGCGGACGATGCCGAGGCCCAGCTAAAAAGCGGCGATACGATCATCCGTTCGGGGATACTTGCCAATGCGATTGGGCAAAAAGATAAGTTGGTGATTGAGGTCGTCTCTGAGGCGGCGAATTATCTGGGATATGGTCTGGCATCGGTGATGAACTTCTATAATCCTGAGTGCATTATTCTTGGCGGAGGCGTCATTGAGGCGATAGACCTACTCTTTGAAACCGCCATTCATCGCGCACAGACCGTTGCGCTTTCAGCGCCCGCGCAAAAAACTCCGATCCTGCGTGCCAAACTCGGTGATTTCTCTGGCGTCGTAGGCGCGGCATGTCTGGGGGCGCAAGCAGCGGGCTACCGAGTTCCAATGGGAAAATAGGCAATGGCCATTGTGGTTGGTGAGTAGTTAGATAACGAGGAAAAGAAAGCGGGGTGGCCTCGATGGACGAAGAAACACCTCACATCGACGTGCGTGCCGTCCATGCCAATGACGCGCCTGCTCTGTACGAACTGGATTATGATTTCGAGACAGATCGTATTTACACCCTGCGTATGCGGGATTGCTTGCTGCAGAGCGAAGGTGGTGCAGGTGGAGGAGAAAAAGCGACTTTTGCATTTGAGCTGATAGAAACGTCGGTAGATCCGCCAATCTATAAGAATTATCGAGACATCTGGGATACCCTGGCGAAAATTGAGGCGAGATTGCAAAGTGCCGATGGAGGCTATATTGCGCTGGCTGATGGACAGGTTGCGGGGGGTATTCTGCTGCGGGTCGAGGAATGGCGTTCTGTGGCGTATGTCGAGGAGTTGATCGTTGGGCGGCAGTTCCGTCGCTATGGTATCGGTTCTCTCCTGCTCAGCTGTGCCTCAGATTGGGCGCGTGAGCGTGATTGCTGGGCGATTGTGCTGGAGACGCAAAACATCAATTATCCTGCCATTCAATTTTATCTGCGCAATGGCCTGGAAGTCTGGGGTATCAGTCGGCACTTCTATCCCCCAGGCCCCTTATCCCATGAGATCGCGATTTTCATGGGGAAGCGCCTTTCTTCATCGTAAAAGACATGTCGCGAAAAACATCCAGGCAGGATGTTCGCGACATGCTGTATTGCTACACGGTTGCTGGTTCTTCCAACTTGGGGAAAAGCGGTGCTGGCGCAGGAAGTTTCAGCCCTGCCGCAACGGCTTCGCTCTGCCAACGCGCTTTGTCTACAGCGCCCTCAAAGCCCAGGTAGCCATGCAGTTGTTGCGATGAGAAGGGCAGATAGGGGCAGAAGAGCACGCGCAGGCCGCTCAGCACCTGGAGCATGACATAGATCGTCGTTGCTGCATCCGCGCGGTCAACTTTGATGCGCTTCCAGGGAGCCTGCTCATCCAGGTAGCGATTCGCCGCGCGAGCAACCGACATGGCGGCGTTCAGCCCATCCTTAAAGTGGCACTGAGCGATATGCTGGCCAACCAGATCGAAGCCGCGTTCCACCTCGGCCAAAATGTCGCGATCAGCCTCGCGTAACGGCAGTGGCTCTGGCACAACGCCCTCAAATTTGCTCTGCAAGAAGGTTAGTGTGCGGTGGACCACGTTGCCGTACGTTGCCACCAGCTCATCGTTGTTGCGGCGGATCAACTCCTCAAAGGTGAAATCGCTATCGCGCCCTTCGGGAGCGGTGGCTGTGAGATAGTAGCGCAGTGTGTCCGGGTTGTAGCGATCTAATACGTCGCGCGTC
>DASTZT010000198.1:0-4963 GCA_035764225.1 Ktedonobacteraceae bacterium | reverse complement strand
CCGTGAGACTTTACCTTGTGGTTTATACGGCTTTCTATCTATTGGCCTGATCGGTAATCCACCTTTGTAAAAATCCTCAATTCGCTTTTTAGCAATGTCTATGTAACTAACCTCTTTATCGCATCCGATAGCTTTCCGTCCTTGTTTTAACGCTGCGATCAGAGAGGAACCTACACCACTGTATGGGTCTAACACCCAATCATCTTCGTTGGTAAGTGCAAGCACAAAACGCTCCACAAGCTCGATGGGGTATTGTGCCGGATGAGGAGTTTTTTCTGGATGAGCAGCTTTGACCTGCGGAATATCCCATATTTCTTCCTCCCACTGCTGAGAAATAATATCCCATATATCAGAAGGATTCTTTCCCAGAGGATTGCCGGATGGTTTACCTTTATTAGGACCTTTGTAGTGCCTTTTGCCGGGGTACTTCGATGGGACGCGCACAGCATCTAGATTAAATGTATAATGCTCCCCTTTTGTGAACCACAATATCGTCTCATAGCGCCCCGAAAATCTCTTAGACATGTGAAGGCCATGATTATATCGCCAGATGATTCGATTTCTCAACTTTAGTCCGTGATCTTTGAAAATATTGTAGTAAAAAATATCTAAAGGAAAAACCTCTCCATCCTCAACGTAATTTCCCACTTGCCAACAAATACTCCCCTCCCCGTCGAGCAATCTTACAAGCTCTCCTATGACCTTTTTCTGAGCTTGCAGATACTCATATATTTTTGTTCTTACCTCGTATTCTTTGCCAACATTATAGGGCGGCGATGTAATAATTAATTTAGCAAGCCCACCTGGGAGCGT
Organism: Ktedonobacteraceae bacterium; assembly: GCA_035764225.1. Classification (GTDB taxonomy): domain Bacteria; phylum Chloroflexota; class Ktedonobacteria; order Ktedonobacterales; family Ktedonobacteraceae; genus DASRHT01. The sequence continues at coordinate 4,150 of DASTZT010000198.1, read as the reverse complement.
TTGCAGAAAATTGTATGTGTCGCCGAGATGGAGCACAATCTGGCTGTCATCTTTCAGTGTGTCTGATATTGTGGGGATATCATCCTGGCATCCCTCGTCTGACCATAACTGCAAAGGTATCGTCATGCCTCACTTCCTCTCCTAACAGCCCTTCTATCATTGAAAGCTTTGGGCTTGTAAATCCATTATACTCTAAAGGAACTTTTGATGCACACCTGGTAAGGAGTAACTAGCTACCAAAATAAAGAGATAGCTATTGGACAGGCGCTAAAGCGGACCGCTGAAGCTCGTCACTACAGCTTTTCGGGCATGCAGTATTTTCCAGGAAAAGCGGCAACATAAACGATATCTCTGCTTCACGGCCCTGGAGGCACGGAAGCAGAGACATACAAAGAACATCAAACCTATACTGGCCCTATGCCTCGCTAATCACCAGCGATTGCTGATGCTGGTGCAGGAAGTCTGGGTTCCAGTCTGCTAAGAGCGACTCCCAGGATTGTCCGGCGTCAGCAGAGCGGTATAGCCCCTTGTTGCTGAGGGCGTAGAACACTCCTGGTTCAGCTTTATGGCTCGCGACCACAGGCACGACCGTTCCTTGCGCCTCTGGCAGCCCCATTGATACGCGTTGCCAGTTGGTGCCACGCGTTTTGCGGTAGAGCACAGACTCGGCCCCCCCATTATCCTGCCAATTCATCCTGGGAGGTGCCTGTCCTGTCTGATTAGCTGTAGCCCAGCGAGGCATCTGACGACCATGATGAGCGAGCGCGGCTTCGGCACCCGCCGGATTAGGATTATGGGCCGAGAAAGGATTAGAAGACGCGGAAATGAGAATGGTTTCGGGATCAGCCGGATCAACCGCAACTCCCCAGAGATAGTGATGCTCCAACCCCTCGTCGGGATGCTGCCAACTCTCTCCGCCATCGACGCTTTCATTGTATCCCCTTCTGGGTGACATAAAGCCATCCCCCGCAGCAGAATAGAGCCGATTGGGGGCGAGAGGGTGCATCATCAAGGTATGGGTATCATAGGGGCTATCGGGGGTGCGATCTTCCCAGTGCTCACCTCCATCCAGGCTGCGTACTAGCGCACCCGCTTCAATCGCAGCAAAGAGACGACCAGCCACGAGAGGATCGGGCGTGATCCAGCGCACATGGCTGGTATGAGGACGCGGCGGAAAACTCCAGGTGGGGGCCGAAGGCAGTTCTAGCAAGGTCTTCTGTTCATACCAGGTGTTACCGCCATCTTCGGAACGAAACATAGCCGATGGCTCCGTCCCGGCATAGGCCACGCCATAGCCACCCGCTTGCTCCGTCGGGCTGACGGCAACGGCGGTTATCTGGGCCTGAGTAATACCAGGCCCCGTCAAGCCAGTTGCGGAGCCTGCATCTCCAATGGGCTTCCAGGAACGGCCCGCGTCCTCGCTGCCCCATAATCCACGTCCAAAGGTGCCACAATAAACATGCTCCGGCTTAAAAGGATCGACTGCTACACACGTTGGCCGCATCCCGACCAGTTGTCGTTCCGCCTGCCACGCGCTTTTTTGCTGGCTCAGTACCAGCAATTCTTTTTCCATTGCAAGGTACATGCGCATAAAATATGCCTCTTTCTAATCTTGACGTACTAACGCTATGATTGAGGGCTTGTTAACTGCATCATATCCGCTACTGCATCGATGGTATCGAGCGCCATAATAGCTGTGCGCAGCGATTCCGTCTGCTTAGATGATAACACTTTTCTGGCATTGGTGGAAAATTTGAGGGCCAGCTCCTCGTCACTCAATGGATCGTCAGGGCTGCCTCGGTTAACCAGCACCCGCGCTTCGCGTATGCGGCCATCCTGGAGATGAACGCGTAGGATAGCCGGAAATTGATAGGGATAGATACGGTCGCATTCCTCGTCGGCAAAACAGCGCACCTTTGCCGCCAGATCCAGTTTGAGCGGATCGTGGATCGCGTCCTCGCTAAAGTCATCCATTGAGACGCCCAGCCCACCACCACCTACTAGCCCGGTTGCGACGGTGAAGGGTCCGCTAAATTGTGCGGCATAGCCGGTTGCAGGTCTGGCCTTCTCATCGGCTGGTTGCGCAATCGTGCGCAGCACCGCAGTGGAGGCTCCAAGCTCAATTGCGGCGATATCCTCGATTGCAAGCCCTTCGGCCCGCAGCTTACGAGCGGCGTCAATTCCGGCATGGGTGAAATGGTTGGAGGGATAGGGCTTGAAAAAGATTTTAGGCAGCTCCCACTCCTCGCCAAGCCCACGGATCAGCGCCTCTGGATCGGACCGCTGGTCAAGATACGCCTGCAGAAAGCCGAAGCGTCCCTCAAAAACGGTTGGCGGGCCGGTCAAACCGTACTTTGCCAGTTCGGCAGCGGTAACGCCAGCGTGCGCGGCCCAGCCACAATGGACGCGCTTGACCGTACCGCCCGTACGATTGGCTTCAACGATGCCCGCGCCCATACTGGCAGCGATGGCAATCGCATGCCCGATCTGCGCTTCAGAAAGGCCATAGAGCATAGCGGCAGCCGCAGCAGCGCCCATCGTTCCGGCTATCGAGGTCGTATGAAAGCCCTTTTCAAAAAATACCGAGTTGCCCAACTCCCGATCATAGCCCGTCATACCAATGCGCACCGTCAGTTCATCGCCGACCGCGATGGCCGCAAGCATAGCCCGACCGGAGGCGTGCATTGCTTCAGCGACTGCCAGCACCGCTGGGATCACAGAGGCGCTAGGATGTAAGACCGATGGCAGATGGGTATCATCGAAATCCAGCGAGTGGGCTGCCGTGCCGTTGAAGAGAGCCGCGCTGGCGGTTGGATATTTTGTCCGCCGTCCAACGACGCTGGCTTGAGGATTGCCGCCCCAATCGTCGATGACTTGTCCGGCAGTATGGGTTGATTCTATAGTGCTGGCAGCCAGCGCGATGCCGAGAATATCCATCACCCTGCGCTTCACATCCTGTTGTAGCTGTGGCTCGATACCATTGGCACGCACATTGGCCGCGAACCGTGCGATAGTTTGTAGTAATGTAAGAGATGTCATTTTTGCACCACCGCGAGAGGACGAACGGGAGAGCCAGTCCCTCCCACAATTTTGAGGGGAGCCAGGAAAAAGAGAAATTCGGCAACCCCTGCGGCTGCCAGTTCTTCCAGGTTCATCAATTCAATGATGTGAATGCCACGCTCAACCAGTAGCAGGCGATGTACCGGCAGCAAACGATGGCCCTCACCGGGCGGCACATGCTCGTACGCAATGGTATCGCTACCAGTGGCGCGGATGCCGTGATCGGCCAACCAGCGTGCCGCCTCTTCAGTCGGTCCAGGCACCCCTGAGGCATGCCCTTGAAACTTCTCAACGTCGCTAAAGTAGCACGCCCAGCCCGAACGCACCAACACCGTATCCCCACGACGAATCTCTACCCCCTTTTTCTCAAGCGCGGCCTCAAGATCTTGCGCCGTGATGCCATAGCCTCCCGGTAGCACATTGACCCCCTTCACACCAGCAACATCAAGCAGCACACCACGAGCAACAATAGGCTCCATCTGATCGATGCCATGCTGCTTGAATAGCCCACCACGTTGCGCTTCATCCACCGGGATGCCGCCATACAACGTTCCACGATAGGAAACGTGCGCCAGAGCATCGACATGCGTTCCTACATGGCCCCCTGTCATAATCAGTTCGTTCGCGGCAGAACTGCCATCTTCGCGCACCATATCGCCATGACGGCGCAACAAGGCCATACGAAAACCAGGATGGCTGGGCGAACCCGGTATCCCCGCCATCAGGGGCTGCGCAAGATCATAAATTTTGACCCCGGCAGCTACCGCTTCAAGCAAATTCATAGCTGTGACGTTCCTTTCTGCACATGTTGCGCAAGAGCAAGCACACGACGAGCAAATTCTACGATAGCCAGATCAACGAAACGACCATCCGCCAGGGCAAACGCGCCTGTCCCGGTGCTGCTCGCCTGATCGAGCCTTTCCAGCAGATCGCGAGCATCGGCTATCTCTTTTTCCGTAGGAGTAAAAACCTCGTTAATCACCGCTACCTGAGCGGGATGAATAGCCGAACGCCCCAGGAATCCCATGCGTTTCCCTCTCTCGGTCGAGAGCCTCAACCCCTCCAGATCGCGAATATTGGTATAAACGCT
>DASTZT010000197.1:0-8857 GCA_035764225.1 Ktedonobacteraceae bacterium | reverse complement strand
ACTCGCCACTTCGTACCGACCCGGTTCACTGCGTCCAATTCATTGCCTGGACGGGTATGCTCATCGTTCCAAAGGACCATTCGAGGCGCATTCTCCATTGGATGAAGGTCACGAGTTCGGGGTGCATATCCGCTATAGCCTGGATATTATCCCCTATTGCTTCATAGACAAAAGAGTCGCCAGGGCAAGCGCGAGGCCCCCTCCCAGGCCCATTCACCACCCCTTGCCCCTACCGACGTTGCCCCTACATTGCATTATGTCCAACAACCAGATCCGAACAGGAACCCGCCATGTTCGACGGATGTGGTAGGGGCAAGGGGCAGGGCCGGATGGGTTGCGGGGGCCTCGCGCTTGCCCTGACCGACAATTACCCACTTGTCCTATTTTCGATTATTCCCTCCTCCTCTCCTTCACGAGCAAGATGCCTTCCCAGGTGGAGGAATGGCCCTGGATGCGCTCCTCTAGCAGAGCGAAGGCGATGTAGAGGTTCAGCGTGTGCTCGATGACGCGCTCGAAGGTCTCCTTTTCTCGCTGGCGAGCGGAGGCGAAGCGTAATACACTGCTCCTTTGCGGGCTTTCCAGAAAGTACGAGAGGTAGCGACACATTTGCGCCAGGGTATAGGCCGAAAAACGGACATACCAGCGCAGCAGCTCGGCATCTTCGCGGCTCAGGGCAAAGGTGCGGCTCAGGGCAAGCTCGCGGATACGATCAAGCATCAAGATGAAATCAGGAGCGAGTGAACGCGCAAATGTTCGCGTCAGGTTGGGAGCCAGGGCACGCGCAAGCTCGCGGTCAAAAGCCCGATTGAAAGCGAGATCCAGGTCAGTGACCAGGCTACGGGCGAAGGTGAGATCCAGATCGAAAGTGCGGTTCAGATCGAGGGCGCGGTCAATGGCGCGTTCCAGGTCGAAGGCAAGGCTGTGTGTGAGCGCACGAGCCAGAGGATGATCGAGATCGCGCACAAGGATACGTACAAGGTTGAGCACGCGGGCACGGGCAAGACCGGGCGCGTGTAGACGCATCAGAGCCTGAACGCGCATCATGGCATGCACCAGATTGGGGGCACAGTCGCGGTTGAGCATTTTCTGCACATCCTGCTTGGCCTGCTCTGACTGATAGGGCACCTTTTTGATAATGACGCGGTGGCCCCCAATCCAGTGCCCCATATTGGCGTCGATAGTAATCTCTGTGCGTTTCTTTTCCTGCAAGTAGCGCAGTTCGTTTTCTCGTGGAAGACGATAGTGCCAGAGATTGGTATCACGCGCCGTCAGCCAGGCGCAGAAGGCATTGGCGTCCGAGTAGCGCATCCCTGAGACAGGGGCGCTGGCCTGGTATGGCGGAAAGTAGGGGCCACACCAGTGATCGGGCTGGTAGAAATTGCCCCGCGCTATTTGCTGATACAGAAAAAACTGGTATTCAGCGTTAGTAATCAGCGTGACGGCGATATAGGTATCGTCATGCAGGTGGATCATGCGCTGAAGCCGTCGCTCTAGCAATGCTTCGGCAACCAGTTGTCTCCGCTCAAGATCTGGATCTTCGAGGTGCCGGATCAGGGACGCTTCCAGTTGATTACTCACCGTCGGCTCAATGGCAAATGCCTCTTTGCAACTCTCCACCGCCAACGAGAGGGCCGCAACGGGGGGATTGCTGACGAGACAGGCGGCGACGATGGCGGAGGCATCGGCCTGAGCACTATACAGGCGAGCCGTTTCGCGCCACCAGCTTTGCGCGATATGAGCGAGAAGCTTTTCTTCAAGATACTCGTTCTTTATATAAGTGGCTGCCAGATACTCCTGAAAAGTGAGATGAGGAAAGCTCAGCATTCCCTGCACGCTTTCCAGCAGCAAGCCAGTGTTGTTGCTGATCGCTGCTAGGAAGCTTGTGGGCGATACATTGGCATTGATTTGTGTCAATGCTAAGGCAATGGCTTGACCAGCATCCTCCAGCGAGACGCTTTGTACCTGCCTCTCCATCATCTGGTAGGCCAGATGCTCAAGCACACGGCATTGCTGCTCTACTGTTAGCTCCTGTTCATTTTCGCTCGACTCCTGGCACCGGTTGAGAAAAACCTGACATGCCTGAGCGTAGAGCAAAACACGTCTATCGGGCAGCGTTTTGCGATAGCGTTGAACGATAGCCATCATGGTCAGCAGCAAGGGTTGCGCGGCCAGAGCAAAAAGTGTGGGTGTAGTGCGGATGCTCAATAGCAGACTTTCGGCTCTGCTATGAGCGATCAGTAGCACCTTTGGATCGTGCTTGCGTGCAATCATGACTTCACTCGCCAGGTACCATTGGTGGACAAAGCGTTCAACGTGCTCTAGAGCAAATGGCTCAAGCTTCAGTGGAACCATCTTGCCTGATAGGGCGAGTAGACCAGCCTGATATGCAGGGCGGGATGTAATCAGAAAGCGATTATTGCCATATGCTCCGATCTGCTGTTGCAACCAGACTATCACTTGCCGATGCTCCTCACCATCCGCGATCTCATCCAGGCCATCCAGCAACACGAGACACTTTCCTTTGCGCAGTTGATGATGTATCCAGCCAGCAGATAGCGTCCGCTTTCCTTGCTGCTTCAGCTGCTCTTGCACGACATCTTCAAGCCAGAAATGCGCTTGCTGCTTGTAACTCTCCGCGATAGACTCGGCATGATCTGGCAGGAAGAGGAGAAGTGGTAAAGCAGATGGAATTTTCGTCGCAGGAGGACGCGCATTTTTATGCAGTAAAGTAAAAACGATATGCTTTAATAGTGTAGTTTTGCCACAGCCGGAAGCAGCGATCAGAGCAAAGTGGGCTGCTTGCAGGGGCTGAAATGCAAGGTAGCTCCAGATGGCATGTTTCCCTGTGCTGAATAATGAGGGGGTTTGGAGGGGACCAATCGAGTTTTGATGAGCGGGAACAGGAACGATAGACGGTTCAACAAAAATTTGGTGTAGCGCGAGCGTAAAAGTGCTCTGGGGGCCAGGCCCTTTGATATCAAGATAGCGATACTGATCGCGCATGTACCGACGATACTTTCTTTTCGGCAGAAAAATCATCCAGTGGATGCGCATACGAAGCCAGGCAACAGCAGACAGGAGAGGAGCCAGCCAGTGGCTGGAAGAAGAGGAAGGATTGCGCATTGCTCACTCCTTTAGCCAGGAAACAAGCAAATATCTTTATAAAGGGGCCGATGAGTACTTTCATCTATAACTGTACCCGATTATGGCTGCTTAGTCAATTGTTTTAAGGACGAAAAAATGGAGTTTTATGATAAAAGGGGAGCCAGTACACTAGAAAGCGTACTGGCTCTGAGGAGGCAGTCAAGAGTTATTTTTTCGCTTTGCCGAAGTGTCGGCTGAGCAGTTTGTCTAGCACCTGCGAATGCTGCTGCAATTTTTTCTGGTAGGCATCGGCCTGAGCTTGAGTCAGATCATGCGCGCTTACCGCTTTGCTGAGCTGGTCGCTGATCGCCTTGCTCACAAGATTGCGGAGATCGGTCTGAGACACATGCTGAGCCTGTGCCACATCATTCAGGCTCTGGCCCGATTTCAACTGCGTCATTAACTGGTCGGGCGTGAGCTTCAGCCCCTGAGCGACCTCGCTAAAGATGGCGTTGCGATATTGCTTCAAAAACTGGCCCGAAGCAATGCCGACAAATCGACCAGCGTTGACACCACTACAATCTTTAAGCGGATGAGAGGCCAGGCGCTGTTTAATCTGATCGGCCTGAGTTTGCGTAATTTTGCCATCCTTGACCAACTGAGCCAGCACATCTCCAGATGCGCCCTGGCGATCCTGTTGTAGTGCAGTGACGGAAACGCCGAGACGTTTGGCTAAGCTTTGCTCAAAGATGTCGCAATACTGATTTTTCGTTGCGCTGGGAGTGCCAGCCGCAGGAATATTTGTGTTAGCCGAAGCGAAAAGCGGTCCGGCGAAAAAAGCTCCAAAAGCAATGCTCAGTAATAGGAGCACTGCTCCACCACCAATAAGTAACCACTTTTTCATTGCAATCTCCTTAATACTATCAAAGGATCAGTAAAGGTGGATATGTTCCTTATTCTCTTCCCTGATCTTCATTATCTCCGCTTGTTATTCCTCTACCGCATAACATTTTTTGCTGTTTCTGTCTAAGTACCTGAAATTTAGAATTGAGAAAAAGGGGAAATGGGGACACCCCATGCCCCGCCAGGGGCAGCAGCCCCTGGACCCCGCTTCTCTTTTTTTCTGTCCATCTACTTAGCAGACATCTTTATCATACTAGATAATGGTGAAAGATTTATTTAGCAACCTTCAAGATTTGCTCAAGATTGGCAAAAAGTGTCATAAGATGATAAAAGAACCTGTATTTCTGCCGCGCATATGCTACTATACTAAAGAAGTTGTGCATAAGTCCCAGGAGCGCCATGCATGTCTCAGAAAATTCTGATTATTGAAGATGAAGATGGTATTATTCATCTACTCAATCTCTACTTAAAGGATGCAGGTTATAACGTTGTAGTAGCGAAGGACGGTGCAGACGGCCTCGCCCTGCATGCGCGAGAACACCCTGATCTGGTGATTTTAGATATTATGTTACCTGCCATCGATGGCTTTGAAGTCTGTCGCCGCATTCGGGCCTGGTCAACAACGCCCATTCTGATGCTCACAGCGCGAGGCACTGAAGACGACCGGATTGCCGGGCTGGATCTTGGGGCCGATGACTATCTTGTCAAGCCCTTTAGCCCACGCGAAGTTGTTAGCCGCGTCCGGGCCATTTTGCGGCGAGTAGGCCAGCAAGAGACGACTGAAAGTCAGGCTCCATCGCCCACGCAGGCACCCGCCAACGATGCCATATTGCGTTTTCCTGGTCTGACGGTTGATATCCTTGCACGTCGGGTTGAGGTAAACGGCGTCGAGGTGGCGTTGACGCCGACCGAGTTTGACCTGCTGGCGTTGCTGGCGAAAGCGCCTGATCGCGTCTTTACGCGTGAGATCTTGATGAATAAAGTGTGGGGCTATGATTATCTCGGCGATGGACACACCATCGATGTCCATATCAGTGCGTTGCGTAAGAAGATCGAACTAGATCCAGAGCAGCGATATATTAAAACCGTATGGCGTGTGGGCTATCGCTTTGAAGCGAAAACGCGCTCAGCCGCTCCTTCATCCTAAAAGGAGAAAGATATGCATATGCGTTGGTGGCAGAGTATCCGTTGGCGCATGGCGCTGGGATCAGTTTTGCTCTCTTTGATCGCAACCACGCTACTGGCGCTCACTGCCATTTTTGCCATTGCCTACTACTATGGTGTTGACCAGAAAAGTCGCCTGGAGAGTCAGGCCATCGATAAAGCGCAGAACATTGGGATGGACTTTGTCCAGACGAGAAACCTGGCTAGATCGGCCTCAACGCTGATAGCCGGTGCCTCTGGAAAGGAGACGCTGGACCCACAACATATGCTGATCGTGCTTGATCGCCGAGGCAGGCTAGTCTTCCCGCGCTTTGGCCCTGGCGATCCCAGAAACGCCGTTATCACCTACCTTTTAAAGCTCTCTAACCCCACATTTCAAAATGGCGATTTTAGCAAGCTAGGACAGGCTGTGATAAAGGGCTTGCGCGGTATCGAGACTATAGATGAATTTGGCAGAGCTGGCCCTCTCGGCATTCGCCAGCCATTTGTGGTTTACCCAATTTACGCAGGGGGAACGACTGATGGGGATCAGATCGGCGTCTTGATTGTAACAACGCGCTCGGATGGCGTGCCTGCCTTTGTAGCAACGGTGGGCACAACGGTAATGTTTTCCTCTATCGTCGTGGCTCTCTTAGCCGCGCTGGCTGCAATCTTCTTCTCACGCACCATCACGCGTCCACTTGTCAAGCTCACGGGCGCGGCCCGCATCCTGGGGAGTGGCGATTATAGCGCGCAGGTCAAGACCAACGCCCCCGGCGAGCTGGGAGCACTCGCCAACACCTTTAATGAGATGGCGGCCCAACTCAATCGCGATGTGGAGGAGTTGCGGCGGCAGGAATCGTGGCGACGCGAGCTGATTATGAGCGTTACCCACGACTTAGCGACACCTCTGACCGCCATCGCTGGCCTGGGTGAGTCGCTGGTCGATGGCGTCAATCAGAGCCGCGAAGATTATGAAGCGACCGGACGCATTATCGTGCGAGAAACATTGCGTCTGCGCCGCCTGGTCAAAGACCTGCACGTCATGGCGAAAGTAGAGGCCGGGGCATTGCAGCCACAACGTAAAAACGTGCGCCTGGCATCGCTGGTGGACGATGTGTTGGCGGTGCTCACGCCTGAATTTGAGCGTGCTCAAGTTGAGCCATATAATGCTGTCCCGTATAATTTGCCATCGTTGCAGGCCGATCCCGATATGCTGACGCGCGTCTTCTCCAATCTCTGTGATAACGCCATCCGCCATACACCCGTTGGTGGCTCCGTAAAGGTTGAAGCGAGAGAGCAGGGAGGTTGGCTAGCCATCTCGGTCACTGACACCGGAGAGGGTATTCCACCGCAGGCTCTCCCCCACATTTTCGAGCGTTTCTTCCGGGCCGATAGCGCACGGCAGTCAAGCACAGGCGGCAGCGGTCTGGGCCTGGCTATTGTGCGAGCCATGATCGATGCACATGGCGGCGCGATCTGGGCCGAAAACGTTCCAGGAGGCGGCGCTCGCATCATCTTTACCCTTCCATTAGGAGTAGGCGAACAGGTACCGTTTGATGCCGATATTACGCAGCCCCTCAGTAAAAAAAGTATTCGGGGCGCACGCTTGCAGAAAATAGAGAAGAAATAATTATACAATGATTGGGAAGCAATGAAAGCAACTACGGTTCACGAGCAGGGCAAGCGCAAAATATGTCCCTCCATCCCAACACCACGAAATTGTCGTACCGACCTGATTCCATCGCGTCCAATTTATTGCCATCCTCCCACCCAAAATCGTGCCAACCCGCCCCAGGGCAAGCGCCAGGCCTCCTCTCATCCCAACACCGCCCCTTGCCCCTACCCATATCCCACCAACAATGCTATCTCCATTGGCATTTTTTGGGGAGAACAGGTGCCGGTACCACCGAACACCCGGCGTGGAAAAAATGTCGCAAGACAGGCGATCATGGGGGGAGGAACGGTAGGGGCAAGGAGTGGGGCGTGGGTGGATGCGGGGGCCTCGCGCTTGCCCTGGGGCGGCTTTATCAATCACATCCTTGATATACACAGCAATGGCAAGGCTATACGTGCTGGAGAGGAGAAGGCGCGTCAGGTGTAGTGACTCATCCCGCTCAAGCTCAATCCTGGACAGAGCGACTCTAGGTATCGGCATTGTTTCCCTTGTTCCCTCTGGACACACAACTTTAAAATACATGGCTCCATCAATTGCCACAGGCTCTATACTACACCCCATCTTATTGAAGTAGTTAACTGTTATCACTAGCTCTTCCTGTGATACAGGTTTATGGCAATAATATTCCATGTGCGGAAGTCTGGCCTAAAGACGATGGGGGAAGAGGCGTCAGTATTGGATATGTACAACTGGTTGAAGCAGGAAAGAGGCATATCAATAGCGATTATACATTACGTCGTCTTTGTGATATTCTTCAGATTGAGCATTGGAGATTTGGCTTGTCAGAATACGATCCTCATAATCCCCATACATTACCGAAGAATAAACGATTGATTGATGAAACATTGGATCTCGTTGCATACTCCATTCGGCGATTTGAGGACTCGTACAGAACTGCCCCTCTCCCTGTAGCTGCCGCTGATGCCAAACAACTCCATGCACTCTTTGAATATATTAAGCAGCATCAACCTCCTACTATTCGGCATGAAAAACGTTTTCTCCGACTCTACGCTCAAATGCTGAACCTGGATGGAGTAGTGTTTATTGGATATGAGCAGTATGACAAAGCCCTTCATACGTTTCGAGAGATGAATAGTTAGGGGAACCAACCTGGATAGCACACTCATTAGTAGCCATTGGAATAGAATTGCACCGAACTGGCTATCTGCTAAGGCAGGCAGGGAGTTCCTCCCATTGGGACGGGTATATGAAAGAAGCGGTTCGATATATGGAGAGGGCGCGTGATTTCACGTTCAATACAAGTAAAAATGTTGCGGCATATGCCCATGCCTACCTTGCTCGCGTGTATGGCTCAACTGGCGACACATACCGTTTTGAACGAGCGATCAACACAGCTCTGAACCTGGCTCCTGGTACATATGGAGATGGGACAGATTTTGTGTATCATCGCCCTAGCGGCATTTTAGCGGAAAAAAGCTATGGCTTTCTTGATCTTGGTCATCCTGAAAAAACGCTAGCCATGCGTGAGGAGATAAAAGAGCAAATAAACAAAGATCAGAATAACCGTTTAGACGCATGGATACACCTGGATTGGGCTAAGGCATACAAAGCTTTGGGAAAGGTAGAGGAAAGTGTCAAAGAGGGTCATGATTTTTATGTGAAAGCGCAGGCGATGCAATCTCCGCACATTATTACCCGCGCGAAACGCTTTGCCAACGGGCTTATGGAAGATTACCCAAATATCCAAGTGGTAAAAGATCTTTACGAAGAAGTGAACGTCGCAGGAGGAACGCCTTGATAACATTCAAAAGGTATAAAAAAGTTGCTCGGACCGTTGCTCGCCTGCTCACGACTCAAGATTTTGAAGAGCGGCAAGGGGTCGTACACGCACCGGAAGAGATTCTCAAGTTCACCCCTGGCGATTATCTGGCAAAAGATGCGAAAGGCGAATGGACAATTTGGCAAGCGACCATGCGCGATAAATATGTTAAAGTGGCCCATGAAGATGAAGATGGCTTTGCCCAATATATACGCAATGATACCTCTTTTGCCGCTCAAATGCCAGAGCCCTTTACCATAGATGGAATG
>DASTZT010000196.1:0-3894 GCA_035764225.1 Ktedonobacteraceae bacterium | reverse complement strand
GCCAGACGAATGCCGTTGCTGACCATTTCTAGCTGACCAAAGCCTTTACGTTTGACCATCGCCGCGATCTGATCCAGGTCTTTGCGAATGGAAGGCTCTCCACCGGAGACCTGAAGAGAGATACCTTTTCCTTCAACCGCGATCAACTGGTCCAGGCGCGTCTCAATCTCTGCTAGCGAATAATCGCGCTCCGCCGGGCTGGAATAGGCATAACACATCGGACAAGTCAGGTTACAACGCTCGGTCACTTCCAGAATGGCGAGTCCGGCGGGCTTGCGCAGTGGGAAAGGAGAAAGACCTTTAGAAATATCGGTGTCGCCGCCGTCTCCATAGCGTTCGATCATCAGCGTTTCCACTTGAAACGATTTGCGATAGAAAGCGGCGTGATGGCCCAGGTCTGTCTCAACTTTTCCATGTGTGGGGCACGTTCGTGTAAAAAAAACCTGCTCATTCTCGTGTGCTTCATAGGCGGCAGGCACGATTTCGCCACATGTTGAGCAGATACTACGCGTTTGTTTAAGGATTTCGGTCAAATTGCTCCCCCTTTTTCGTCAAGTCGCGGAAAAATAATGAGAGGAGGCGGCAGACTGGACCGCCTCCTCTACGAGTAGAGCTTATCTTATATCTTAGTCTAAGCGAAGAAGGAATTCTTCCACCTCCTCGCCGCGTGCGTTGGAAAATCCCCTCCCCTCGCCGATTATCGTGAACCCACATTTTTCTAGGACACGCAGAGAGCCAATGTTATCTTTAGCAGCACGGGCGTATAGGGGACGCGTCTTGATGTGCTCTTGGAAGGCTGAGAGTGCGCTCGTGGCAATACCTTTACCCCAGTAAGACTTTCCGATCCAGTAGCTGACTTCAAGGTGCTCGTCTTCATCGACATAACTCAGGACCGAACCAGCTACTTGTCCGTTGAAGAGGATGGTCTGGATAGTGCCGGTCTCATTGCCCAAAATCCTGGTCCAGTGGGCCATGAAGGCATCCCTGTTCGCTGGATCTTTGACGGTGAAAGCGGCCATCCAATTCGCCTCCGGGTCACGCTGTTGATCGAAGAAAATGGGGAGGTCGCTCATCGTCACATCTCGGAGGACAATGCTGGTGGTGTTGTAAGGCCTTTCCACGTCGCTCTCCTTCTCTATCATCTATCGGCGAGAGAAGCCGATTTACTGTATTCTAGCTCTTTGCTTTAGTGTATCACATCTGACTGGAATTGCTCCGAAATTTGGTAGAATCAAACAGGAGGGTTAGATGGTCCAGAAACCAGTATCATTTGCGACCGAGAACGCAGAGCTTCCTCAAGACAAGCAGGAAAACCCACCCGGCCAGATCGTGATTTTGAACGGAACTCCGCGCTCTGGGAAATCCAGCATAGTCACCGCGATCCAGAACACATTTGAGGGCGTGTGGATGAATCTGGGGGTAGACCGCTTCAAGCAGATGCTTCCAGATCGCTACCAGCCGGGAATCGGGCTACGGCCTGGGGGCGAGCGTCCCGATCTGGAGCCTCTGATTGTCATCCTGTATCGTGCTATGTATGAATCTATTGCTTTGCACAGCCGCCTGGGACTGAATATCGTGGTGGATGTGGGACACCATGACGCCTATGCCATCACACGAGGGATTCTCCCCATCTGTGCAAGGCTTCTGGAGGGCCTGCCGGTGCTCTTCGTGGGCGTACGTTGCCCGTTGGAAGTAGTTATGCAACGACGGCATGCGACCTGGCCCGCCATTACTCCCAATGACGGCTCGGTGCCACAGCCAGTAAGCTTGTGGCAGCAAGCCGTCCATGTACCAGGAATCTATGATTTAGAGGTTGACACCTCGGTGCTCAGCGCAGAGCAATGTGCCGACGTGATTCGCCAGCACCTCGAAGAGGGTCCGCCGCCATCAGCGATCCGTCGTCTCGCGGCCATGCCCACGAGATCGGATGCGCCAACTGCGTAGCGACACTTAGAGGAAAGCGTGGCAGCTTTTAAGACTTTGCATACGTGGCGTCGTTATATCCCCAGGGGGCGAGGTCAGGTAGCTCAATCCCCTGCTGGCTGAGCAGTGTAGCGATCTGCGAACGATGATCGACGGCATGCTGGATGGCCTGGATCACCACGATAATCACCGGAGCATCATAAGTGCCGCCATCAAGATGGAGGATCTCATTCAGCTTTTCCTGATCCGCCTGCTCCACGAACGCGATCAGTGTCTCTCCCGACCCCTTTGCGTGTCGTCGCAGCTCGTCGAAGCCGGGAAAATGCGTCAGATCCTCAAGCGGAGGAGTAAGGATTTTGCCGGTCAGGGTTCGCGTATAGCTTTCTTCGGAATCGAACAGGTGCATCAGAGTCTCTCGCACGCTACCATATGTTCCTGTCGTGGTCGCATCCAGTTGGGCATCGGACAGTTGTGCGCACTCGTCGAGCAAACACAGGTTGGCCCAGAGGTTATATTTGAAAAAGTTGGAAAGTCCCGTCGTCATTGTTGTAATCTCCTTCTATTTACCTACCGTCTCGTTGCATGCTTTCCCATCCGTCATCTCTTTTTGCCAAAACCAGAGGAATCGCCGCGCAAAAATCGCGTTATATGACGATTCAGGCAAGAACAACTAAACACTCGTTCTCAATGAGAGACACGCGAGCGATGGGAGCAAGAATGGTGGTATCTATTTCCTCATGTGAATAGGAAACACAATGGAGTTAACAGCGCACTGGCATAGAACTCAAAACCTCCAAAAAAACGAGTGAATACTTCAAAAGGAAGTATACGGAGGGAGAGGTAGTCCTGTCAAGCCTGTTAAATTGCCTCAGCAGGGCAAACGAGCGAGCCGCGCTTAGACGTGTGGCAAGGAGGCTCCTGCATCCCCTCACCCCTCTCCTCCCAGCACCTGTCCACCATCGCGCTTCCCGTTCTATGATGGTTTTTTTGTGGGGGGATGCGAGATGGCGGAGGAGCCGATGTCCATCCCCCGCCAGGGCAAGCGCAAGGCCCCCGCATCCCCTCACCCCACTCATTGCCCCTACCTGCCTTCGTCCCCTCGTCGCGACTCCCGTTCAGATTTTTTTTGGGGATGCGATACCGCGGAGCAACGGTAGGGGCAAGGGGATGGGTGGCAATGGGGAGGGGGCCTTGCGCTTGCCCTGGCGGGGGATGGGCCGACTCTTTAGCCTGCCACCCCTGCAATATAGCATAAGAAGCCAGTTCACGCAAGAGATCGCGAGAGGCGTAAGCTTAAACGAGGAAGAAGAGATCTTCCTGCGCTTTTCTGACTCGCAAAGTCATGGCACTTGAAACCTAGATTGACTGGCCCTGTAATTGCGCGGCCTGTTTGCGCAAAGCCTGCAAACTTTCGCTGAAGCGCACAGGATAGGGCGTATCGACGGTGAGCGAACGATACTGCGCGGGAAGTTGAGACAGGTTTTGCTGCGCCAGCTCGCGCACTTCAGAGAGCGGCGGCAGGCTTCCAGGGACTATTTCTCCGTTGCGCATGACCGGTTTCAGCAGGCGATGATAGTTATGTGGGCGTGGCTCATGCGCAAGCTGAATAACGTCCTCCTGCCAGTCGGGATGGCGATAAATCTCTTTTTTACCAGGCCAGGTGCTTTTAGCGCCTGCCGTTTTGATCTTCGGATGCTCTATGCCCTCTTCATCGACATACCAGACTTCCTTGTAAACGGTCCCCAGCGATCCTCCCGGAATGCCGCGCTCAACGGACCCCATGCCGTTTCCTAGCGATGTGCCCACCCCAAAAGAGTCAATCTCGGCCCCCGCTTGCAACAGTTCGGTGATTTTCCACTCGTCAAGATCGCCGCTGGCAAGGATACGCACGCTGTTTAAGCCCGCTTTATCAAGCTGCTCACGGATATAAATGCTATCGCCAACGATATCGCCGCTATCCAGGCGCACGGC
>DASTZT010000195.1:0-16996 GCA_035764225.1 Ktedonobacteraceae bacterium | reverse complement strand
TCTTTTGTCTCTTCAGCTCTTTTAGTGGCAGCCTTCTTTCTTCTTACCAGTGGAATAGCGTCGGCAGCCACTTCTTCATCAACCCCTCACTCTTTGCACACAACATTAGTATTAAGCCGAATTACTATTATTCCAGGGCCTTCACGTCTGCGACGAGTCTCCCCAAAGACTTTTTTACCTCCGCATACCGGTCCTTTCGCCGGTACAGCAGTGTGTCTTTCAGACACTGTAACAGGTTTTTCACCGTCAGATAACGTAGTAGATGCTCTTGCGGAGACAGTGAATAATTGCGGTGCATTTGTCACCGGCCTGCAATCCTTTAGTGCCACTACAAGCTGCCCTGGATTAGGGAACGGTGGGCAAGCAGGCGTTAGCTTTAGCCGAGCTGCTGGAACTGCCGTCGATACCCCAATTGTGGTAAACGCTGGATGCGTTGTGTGTGAATATACAAATCATATCCATACTGGGGAAACATTTCCGGGGTTCACTTTGCTACTCAATCTATCCTCTACTGGGACCTTTACCCTCCGCAATGTAATCTTCCACACTACATCCGATGGCTCTTCAGACCCTGTGGGTGTCTCGAATAGCGGAAAGTCTGCGCCTCCTTGTCCTCCAACGGATTAAGGAGTTTAGAGAATCCTCTTGGAGTGCCCCCCTGAGACCATACCAGCTCAGGAGGGGCGCTTTGCATTGGCACAGAAAGCGGTTTCGAACTCGATAGGCGGCAGATAGCCTAAGCTGGAGTGCAGCCGCTTCGCGTTGTAGACCTCTTCGATGAAGGTCTGAAGATTGCTTTCTGCCTTCTCAAACGTGTAATACTCTTTTACGATTGTTTTTTGTAGTGCTGCTCTGGTAATATAGATGAAGAACTGTGTTTGTATGTGGTTTTTAAGAATGGATCAGAGCACAGGTCTTCAAGAAAATATCAGTGTCGTAGAAAGTAGAACATGATAGAAATACTGAAGCAGTGTTGAAGGAAGGAAACAACCACATGTCGTTGGATACTTCAAAACAAAAACTCATTGCTCACCTCACCAATACACAGACGAAACGAGAAGAACGTGGGTGTTTGGCTCAGGCCGAAACCATTCTTTTTTTGAAAGAGAAAGTGTTGCCAGATGTCCATGCTTATGCCGTCCGGTATACAAGCACCACCGGCCAGCAGTGGGATGAGGCCCATTGTTTTCTCCACGCTCCACATGAAGGTGCTGGCGTCTGGATCACTTCCGTCGGCATTCGGGGAAAAACGGCAGACCGATTCGTTGCGACTGAGGAGGAACACACAGTACATGGGTCTAAGCCCTGGCTCAAACTGTCTGGAGGAGAGCGGGATGGGTATTGGTTAGTATATGGTCATGTGATTACCAATGGGTACGACGTGGCACATGTGCGGATGATCCCCGCTTCAGGGCAGATGGAAGAGGAGGAAATCCATGATGGGCTGGTTTTCCTCCTCAGTCGCTGTTCTCCACCTATAACGTTTGAATTGTATGATCGTGCTCACATAGTCGTTGGAAAGCAGGTTTGGACCCCACTTTTTCATAACGAGGAATAACGTCGAAGATTCAGAAGAAGAGGTAGGGCTAGGATTGATATTGTTGGCGAATGGCTCTTTCACGCTCAGCATAGATATGGAAAAGTCCTCATACTGAGCATAATTTTTGATTTCGCCAACAATATCAGGATTCGTGTAAAAACAGCTCACCACATATCTTTGTTCTAAAACCGTCCCGTATATTGGGATTAGCTGCACCCCCTCAGAGAGCCTGCTTTACAGAAACCGACATTCGCGGTTCTCATTTAATGTGGTTAGCAAAGCAGCTTCCGGCCACCCCGGAAGCTGCTTTATCAATTCTTAAGTACCCATCCCCCTATTACCGTACCCGCGCCGCCTGCTTGGGTGGAATGTGGATGGGACGGCCTTCGACGGCCAGGATGGCTTCGCGTAGCCCTTCGCTCAAGGTTGGGTGTGGGTGGATGGTTTCGATGATCTCGTCGGTGGTGAGTTCGCCGCGCATCGCGACCGAGAATTCGCTAATCAGGTTGGTGGCGTCGGGACCGATGATGTGCGCTCCCAGGATCTCATCGTATTTGCCGATGATGACTTTGGTGAAGCCTTCGGTCTCTGCTATCGCGACGGCTTTGCCGATGGCTGTCCAGGGGAAGCGTTCGACCCGCGCTTCGGGATATTGCTTTTTGGCGTCCGCTTCCGTCAGGCCGACAAAGGCGATTTCGGGGAAGGTGTAAATGGGGTTGGGGATAACCTGATAGTCCATCTTTGCTTCGTGCCCCAGCGCGTTGTCCGCCGCGATTTCTCCCTCGGTTGAGGCCACATGGGCCAGCCCCGCGCCGTGAACCAGGTCGCCAATCGCGTAGATGCCGGGAAGGTTGGTCTCCATCTTTTCGTTGACGCGGACACGACCACGATCATTGTCAAGCCCCTGTTCCATCAGATGCTCTAACCCGCTGGTATTGGCGCGGCGGCTGACCGCCATCAGAACGTACTCGACAGGGAAGCTCTGCTGTCCTTTATCAGTGGTGGCGATCACCTTCTTCTGGCCCCCCTCGTCTTCGATGCCCTCGACCTTTGCGCCCGTGACAATGTTGATGCCGCGCTTGCTCAGGATGCGTACCAACAAGCGGCGCACCTCTTCATCGACGGGGGCCAGGATGTTGGGGAGCATTTCCAGCACTGTGACCTGCGTGCCGAGAGCGTTAAACATGCAGGCCAGCTCCATGCCGATCACTCCGCCGCCAACACAGACCAGGCTTTCGGGCGTTTTGGGCAGGTTCCAGCAGGTGTCGCTATTCATCACATTCTGTCCATCAATGCCGGGCATGGGCGGCATCAGCGGGACCGAGCCTGTGGCGAGGATAATCTTGTCTGCGCTGAACTGCTGTTCTGTGCCATCGTTCTTTTTGACCGTGACGGTGCGCGATGCATCAACGATGCCCTGCCCATCAAAAACATCAACGCCGTTCCCCTTCATCAGTACGCCCACCCCGCCCGTCATCCGTTTGACAACTTTATCTTTAAAGACAACCGCCTTTGCCATATCGAAGGTTGGTGGCTGCGGGAGATGGATACCTAGCTCTTCCAGCGATTCCATGTTATGCATCATCTCGGCGATGTGCAGCATAGCTTTGGAGGGAATACAGCCCACGTTGAGGCAGGTGCCACCGAGATATTGTTTTTCGACGATGGCCACCTTTGCGCCAAGCTGAGCGGCGCGAATGGCGGCAACGTAGCCACCTGGACCAGCGCCAATCACTGCGACATTATAGTGATTATTTGCCATAAAATTCTCCTGCGATCTGAGTTTCTTTCGGTCAGTATATCACTTTCCTTTTGCCTGCGTCATAACCATAGTGCAATGGCTGCCAATGGCCTATTCGGTCTATTAGGGCTGATTTGGAGAGCAATGACAGATGTTCGAACGTATGTATAAAAGAGATACCAATTCCCGGCCTTTTTCTATGGCTCTGTTTATGCTATCTAAAATGCTGTATCATCTGGCATGCAGTTTTTTTATAAAGGGTGCCGATGTATGGGTGGGAGCGGGTCGAACTGGTTAATGTATATATGTTATGAATAGGGGGTATTCGTAATGGCAACTACAGGAGAGTTGCGCGCAATCATTGAGGCGTTAGAGCTGGTTGATATCGGCGATGCGGCCAGCTACTTGGGGGAAGAGTTCACTGTGGCGGGGGAATTGGTCGTTCCTAATGCTGAACAGGCAACGCTGATCTTTGCCGATGATATGGAAGAGTTCGCGATCTGTGATTGTACATCTTGTCAGGTAGAATAATCCCTATATGGGATTGTTAGTGATATTGCTGGCGCAGGTTTTTGATGAAAATCTGCGCCACTTGCTTTATGAGTCATCAGGGCTTTCCAGTTTTGCTCACAAGCGGGAATGTCGAGGGTGGTCGCTCCTTCCCCGAAACATGCCTGATGCTCGAACGTTCGTACCGACTCGATTCCATCGCGTCCAATTTATTGCCTCCTCAGCCCCTTCTCATATGAAGCTCCAACGACGATTTCTGTGGTGATGCAACGGTGAGACATGGGGCTCGGAGATGAACGGGCAATAAATTGGACGTGCTGAACGCCAGTCGGTACGAAGAGCATGCTGTCGTCGTCGTTTTCCCAAAGATGACAGAGAGGAGCAACTGAAAATCCCTGATGAGTCATAGAAATCATTGCCAAAATGTACTTTTGGGTGTACACTTAGACGTACGTATAGATGAGCAAAGGAAAGGCACTGCAAAGTTATGGGGCAGAAGACACCACATACTCTCTCTATGGTCGAAGCGAGGGATCAGTTGACGCGATTGCCTGAGCAGTTTGAAGAGGATATGGCTAATCGCAGTAAACCTGTAGTTACAGTCACTAGGCGCAACAAGCCAGTGTTAGCAATCATGTCCTGGGAACTCTATGAATCGATCATGGAGACGCTGGAAATTCTGGGGGACGAAGAACAGGTTGCCACGTTGCGCCAGGGTATTCAGGAAGCAAGGGAGAACAAGGGTAGATCGTGGAAAGCTGTAAAAAAAGATCTGGGCTGGGAAGAGAGCGATAATTCATCAGCTTCCGAGACGCAGTAAATAACGTGGGCAGGGTAGGTAGGATTTGATCATTGATGGAAATCATTGTAACGCCGACAGCGGAAAAACAGTTAGCCGCTATTTTAGATACACGCATCCGTCAGGGAATTGTCCAGGCCGTTGAGAGCCTCGAAGCCGAGCCTGATAAAAAAGGGAAGCCTTTAGCAGGTGACTTAGCCGGTTATCGGTCTATACGCGCGGCCTCTCAAAGATACAGGATCATTTATAAAATAGATAACAGCGCAGGAACGGTAATTGTTGTTGCATTGAGGATGCGCAGAGAGGGAGACAGAACCGATATCTATACTTTGGCGCAAAAGCTAGTGCGAGCGGGGTTGTTTATATTGCCTGTCTTGACGATATTTTTTGCTGAGATTACAGGGAAAACGACATGATCAGGAAAGTCGGAATAATTTCAGATACGCACATTCCTCACTTCAAGAGTTTGCCGGGCGCGGTCTGGCAGCATTTTGCCGATGTTGAGCTGATTATTCACGCTGGCGATCTTTCCATCTTGCAGGTGATTGCTGATCTGGAGACGATTGCACCTGTGGTGGCGGTGCAGGGCAACGTTGAGCGCGAAGAGGTGGTTTTGAAGCTTCCCATTAAGCGTGAAGTGATGGTGGGTCATTGCCGCATCGGAGTTGTGCATATTCTTGGTGAGACGGCATATTACGCCCGCAACGCGCGTCGAGAGTTTCCCGATGCACGCGTGGTGGTATTTGGCCATAGCCATATTCCCTATAATCAAGAACATGATGGGCAATTGCTCTTTAACCCTGGCAGCGCCACCGACCGCCGTCGCCAGCCCGCATGCAGCATTGGCATGCTCTTTATCGATGATGATGCCATGAGCGTGCGGGCGGAGATCATTCGATTGTAATAAAACTTTCTCCTATACTATTTTCACCAACGAACGATTAATGCTTGCCAGCGTTGGACATCCTGATAGACCCATTGCTACTTCAAGTTCATTACGCAAGAGTTGCAGGATGTGCCGTACACCTTCCTGACCATCCACCGCCAGCCCCCAGAGCACCGGACGACCAATAAAGACGGCGCGTGCTCCCAGCGCCAGCGCTTTTAGCACGTCAGTCCCCCGACGAACGCCACCATCAAGATAGATTTCGCATCGTCCCGCCACCGCTTCTGCTATTTCGGGTAATGCCTCGATAGCTGCCAGCGAGCCATCAAGTTGTCGTCCGCCATGATTGGAGACGATGATGGCCTGTATGCCTCGCTCGGCTGCCAGCACTGCATCTTCCGCCGTCAAAATTCCCTTGAGCACTATCGGCAATTTCGTCAAGGTGCGTAGCCAGTCCACCGTTTCCCAGGTATCGGTAACGTGCCGGGTGAAGGTTGGCTCGTCCGCCACATCTTCTTGAAAATTGGCCAGGGTTGAGCTGGCTTCCAGCTTGAATTGGTTGCGGATATCGCGCTCGCGTCGTCCTAGTCGTGGAGTATCCACCGTGAGGATTACCGCGCGATAGCCCGCTGCATCGGCCCGTTGTACCAGGCGCTCGCTGACACGCAAACTTTCATTGGTGTAGAGCTGGAACCAGAGTGGGCCGCCCGCAGCTTCGGCAATCTCTTCGATGGTACGATTGGCGACGGTACTGACGGCCATCAGCGTTTCTTCCTGGCCGGTTGCTCGCGCGGTGGCGCATTCGGCCTCAGGATGGGCAAAAATATGGCAGGCCATTGGTGCTACCATGATGGGCATACTGATTGGCGTGCCCAGTACCGTTGTATGCATATCGATCTTGCTGGCATCAATGAGCACACGAGGGCGTAGCCGAATGCGCTCAAATGCGCTACGATTGGCTCGCAACGTCACTTCGTCATCGCTGCCACCCTGGTAGTAGTCCCACGCTGCCGCTTCCACGCGGGCCTGGGCCAGTGGCTCATATTCGAGTAGGTTAACAGGTTTCAATACGCAGCTCCTCCATCTGCTGAATCGAGAACAGTTCAGAATCGATCCTGTTCTATTATACTCTACGATATGGAGGAACAGTTGCGCTCACAATCCCGTATTAACGCGGTCGAATAAACTCCTGTCCTCCCATATACGGGCGTAGCGCCTCTGGGATGCGTACGCTGCCGTCGGCCTGCTGATGCGTCTCCAGCAGGGGGAGCAGGATGCGTGGCGAGGCGATGGCCGTATTATTGAGCGTATGCACAAATTTGACCTTGCCATCGGCATCCCGATAGCGTATATTTGCTCGCCGAGCCTGCCACTCATGGAAGTACGAGCACGAATGCGTCTCGCGATAGCGCCCTTCGCTGGGCATCCAGCATTCAAGATCATACATGCCAACTTTGCCATCGCCCATATCGCCCGTACAAACGTTGACGACTCGATAGGGCAGCTCCAGCGCCTGCACCAGTTCCTCTGCGTTCTTGATGAGCTGTTCGTGCCAGCACACCGACTCTTCGTGATCGGCTTTGCAGATGACGTATTGCTCTACCTTGTTGAACTGGTGGACGCGGAAGGCTCCCTTCGTATCTTTCCCATAGGTGCCTGCCTCCTGGCGGAAGCATGGGCAGAAGCCAACAAAGGTCAAGGGCAGATCTTCGCCTTTGATGATTTCATCTTTGTACATGCCCGTAATCGAAACTTCCGAGGTGCCGACCAGGAAGAGATCCTCCCCCTCAATGGCGTAGACCTGGTCGCGACCCTTTGGGAACTGTCCGTTGCCAATAAAGCCGAAATCACGGGCCATCGCCGGAACAATTAGCGGCGTAAAGCCTTTGCACGCAATGCGGTCCATCGCGAAATTCATCAGCGCCAGCTCCAGACGAGCGGCATCACCTTTGAGTGCATAGCTGCGCGAGCCAGCAACTTTGACCGCTCGCTCGATATCGATCAGATCCAGCTTTTGCATTAACTCGTAATGGTCGAGCGGTGGAAAATCGAAGGTTGGCTTCTCTCCCCAATATCGGATAGGAACGTTATCGTTCTCATCTTTGCCGATGGGTGCGCCCGGATCAGGGATGTTGGGGACGAGCAGCAGCATTTGATAACGCTCCTCAAGCAGGCCATTGAGCAGCGGCTCTTTCTCCTTAATCAGCTCTGCCAGTTGCTTCCCTTCAGCAATCAGAGCGTTACGCAGTTCGGTGTTTTTCTCTTTTGCGGCCTGTTGAATTTGTTTCGAGAGGCCATTCTGCCTGGCGCGAGCCTCTTCGACTTCTCTCTGGAGCGTGAGAACCTGTTGATCCAGGGCCAGCAAGCCATCAATATCAATGGAATTATTTTTGAGTCGCGCCGCCTCTTTGATAGCCTCTGGGTGATTACGAATAAATGCGAGATCGAGCATAATAAGAGCTTCTCCTTCTATGCAAAATGCCCGCCAAAGTGTGTTTGCGGGTATGCTAAAACCAATAAAAAAAGCGCCCCGTCCATAAGGACGACGACGCTGGATAGGCGAAATCGTGGTACCACCTTGATTTTTTCAACTCGCGTTGAAACTCGTTATTGCCTGGTAACGGAGGCTGCCGTTGGCGCTTAGCGCGCAGGCTCCTGGGTGGATTTCACTCCTGCCGATCACTGCGTTGCACCAACCCGCAGCTCTCTGTTGTCCCATCGCAGTTCTATGGGATGGAACTGTTCGACAAGAGATACTTGTCCCATTCATCGCCGATGTTTGTTTCTCTGCTGCCAGCATACCAGTCGATATGCGATTTGTCAAGTCCGTTGGCGCGAAATGTTATAACTGCCACGCCTGTGCATCGCTGAATGCTGCATCGATGGGTGTGTCTTCATCGATCACTGCCACACCGATTTTCCCTGCTCCCAGCGTACTACTACTGACCGAGGTTATCGGTTGAGCATTTACATAAAGGTAATAGGTATTATTCTGCGCGATTACCGCGAGCTGGTTTGATTGGCCTTGCCCGCTGGAGATGGCAGAACTCAAGCCGTTTGCCAATGTGCTGACTTGATTGTTACTGGCGTAAGCATCGAGGGCGTAGGAGCCATCGGTACCAATATGGAAAAAATAGTATGTCTGGTTGGAGCTATCAACATGGAAGATAAGCCCCGCCTGCCCCTCGTTACTTTGAGTGATGGTCATACGCACCTGATAGGCGAAATTGTTGAATTGCGTGGCTTCTGCGATACAGGGTTGAAGGTAGCCGGGCTGGGTTTCGCGTGCATGATAGGCACCGTTATCAAAGATGCAGCCAGCATTGTTGGCTGTGCTTCCCTCGGTCCATCTGCTTGTGGCGCTGTTACTGGTCAGCGGGTCGTTAAAGCCTGGTGTGCCTGTGGTAGATTTTTGGTAAAGATTGTTGAGCACCGTAGCGGTAGCCGTTGCGTTCGTCACTGCGGCGGTAGCCGTGACATCCTGGTTTACTTCACTGGTAGCGGTAGCATTAATGCCAGCCTGAACCGTATTCACAGCCTGAACCGTGGCTTGTTGTCGGGCTTGTGCTGTCCCGATCACATTGCCTGTCGCTACCGCCTGGGCGGTGGATACTCTGCGAACTGCTCTGGTATACTGGGTGCTGGTGCTGTAGGTAATAAAGCCAAGCCCACTGACGATCAGCAGGAGGGCCAGGGCGAAGAGCAGCGCCATCATTACTTTTGGCAGGCGATCACGTCGCCGATAATCCCGTTGGATAGGCGGCCATACCGCTGGCACTCCTGGTGGAAGGTTTGTTGCGTCGGCTATGGTTTCTATTTTCTCAGTCGTCGCAGCCTTCTCCCGGTCAACTACTGTGGTACTGGACGTATCAGTTTTTTCCTGGGAAAACTCTGTTTTATCTGGTTGCATATATGACATCCTGACCGTGATTCTCATGTTTCTTGTGCTAGAGTATAGAACAGAATACACATATTGTCTATCAGGGGATCGGTTACCTGCTTCAGGCTATAATTTCCATACCTGGGCGTTGCGAAAAGTCACCGTTGTTTGGCGATTGGTACTATTGGCATATACTCCTATCTGACCACTTGAGTAGCTAGCATCGGTGACACTATCGACATACTGTTTGTTCACATAGAGATATAAATTTTTCCCTTGAGCGATGATGGTAATC
Organism: Ktedonobacteraceae bacterium; assembly: GCA_035764225.1. GTDB lineage: Bacteria > Chloroflexota > Ktedonobacteria > Ktedonobacterales > Ktedonobacteraceae > DASRHT01. Next base: position 7,345 of record DASTZT010000195.1, on the reverse strand, counting down.
TGGTTCGTTCTATTATACCCTTTTTTGATTACTGGACTGCTGCCGCTAGCAAGAAGCGTGTGGCTAAAGTCGCCATAACCATCGCTCGTTATCTTTTCCAAAAAATAGGTGCTATTGGTAGTAATACGAAGATAGTAGCCAGATCCGTTATCGTCAGCGCGAATAATCAGGCCGCCGGAATTGCCATCAGTGATAGTCATATCCACCTGGTAAGCAAGATTGCTGAAATGAGTTTCTGTGGCCATACAGTTAATAAGGTATCCTGAGAATGCTTCGCTGCGATATGCACCATTGATGAATTTACAATTTCCCGTATTTCGTTCCTCACTGTCGAAACGTTGCGCATTATACCAGCCAAAATCATCCGGTGATGAAAGAGGGTCACTAATAATAGGGAGGCCGCTGGTTGCCTGGGTATAGAGATTTTGCTGAGCTGTTTGAGTCGCTGTTACCATATTGATATGTGACAGAGCCGTTGCTGCTACCTGGGCTTTGCTAGTTGCGCTGGCTTGCGCAGTGCCCATAATGCTGGCTCCGGCGACTGCTGTGCCCTGAGCGTGGAGGAGATTTGACTGATAGGTAGTGGAGAAATAGATTAACCCGCTCCCGACAATAATGAATAGTGAGAGTAAGAAAAGCAGTAGTGTCACTCCTAGAGAAGCATTGTTGCGAGGGGGACGCGAAGTCTGCTTCATCATAGATTGATGTGTATAGACGCCTGGTAGTAATAGTTGCTGACCAGCCCCATTCTGATTGCTCATGGAGTTGGGTAATAGTACCAGTGCATAAGAATCACGAGGAGAAGAGGGCCAGGGCGTGTTTAGTACTGCCCGTCGTCCTGGCGGTACAAGTTGTAGTATCGGCGGGCTTTGCTGGTTGGATAGGTGCGGTTGGGACCATAAAGGGTAAGGTTGTTGTGATGGCCGTGCTGGTAGTAGCAGAGGTTCTGCATTCTCATGGTCGGATACTGGTAACGGCTCGGCAGAGGAGATCTGCTCTGTTTGTAATAGTTGCACAGCGGAATCCGCATTGGAACAGGGCATCTGTTGATCGAGGGATGGTATTTCTTCAGCTTCGACCGCCGTAGATTCTGCTGCTGGTTGTTGTGGAGGGGGAGCGATTTCAGTTGGCACATAGAGTTGTGGATCAGTTCCGCTTCTTATTGTGGGGTGCTCGCTCACAGGAAGATTCTGACAAGCTTCCTCCAGAGCGGCGGCAAAATCTGCAATACTTGCGAACCTCTGCTGAGGCTCTTTGGCTAAAGCGGTCAGGATAACCTGCTCAACTTCGGGTGGGAGCGTTGATATTTGCTCGCGCAAGGGAGGCGGAGCTACGCGCTCATGTTGCAGGGCGATTTCCGAATAGGTGCCTCCAAAGGGAGCACTTCCGCAGAGCCATTCATAAGCGGTAATGCCCAGAGCATATTGATCGCTGGCCGGGCGTGGTTTGCCCTGGATCTGTTCTGGAGCCATATATGTCACGGTCCCGGCGATATTTTCAAGATTCTGAGCCTGTGTCTGAGCGATGATAGCAACTCCAAAATCGCTCAATAGAACTTCTCCGTCATGTCCCAGCAGCATATTCTCCGGCTTCACATCGCGATGGACCAGCTTCTTCTGGTGCGCGTAATGCAGGGCTGCGGCTACCTGCTTGATATAGGTCAGGACCGTTGTAGCTGGTAAAATGCTCCCTCGCGGCCAGCGTTGGCGTAATGTCCCATTGGGGGCATACTCCATGATAATATACGGTATGTGGTTTTCTACGTTAAACTCTAGAACACGCACAATATGAGGGTGTCTCAAACGGGCGATGATGCGAGCTTCGTTATGAAAAGCGTCCATCTCAGGCTGCCCCAACCGCGTCTGGAGTACTTTGATAGCAGCTAAAGTTTTGAGATAAATATGTTGCCCCAAATAGGTATCGGCAAATCCACCTTTCCCCAATAACCGTATCAGGCGATAATTCCCAAGCTGCTGTCCAATTCGTTCTGTCATACCCCTCTCCTTTTCTACCTGCACCATAATCCTACTTGCGATTTCATACAGTTATTATAATGTTCACCGAAAAAAATATTTACATTCGGCTTTATCGACCAGGTATGAAAAAGGTGAATACACAAAAGGGGGTATTTAGAAAGTCCAGACGCGGATATTGCTAAAGGCCACATCTGTCGGATGACCACCGTTACCAGCGAAAATTCCTATTTCGCCTCTTGCGTATGAGCCATCGGTGGTGCTAGCCACAAACTGCTTATTGATATAGAGGGAAATATTGTTGCCCTGGGCAATGATGGTCAAAAGATTGATCTGGCCGAAATTGGTCTTAATGGCGGCACTTTTATCGTCGAGGATGGGCGTATTGTGCTGATTATCTCTGGTAACCAGGAGGCTGTAGGTACCATCGTGACCGACGCGGAAGAGATAAAATTGATTAGCGACATCGTTGGCGCGGAAAATCAGGCCGCCCTCGTCACCTTTTAAGATGTTCATTTGTATTTCTAGCGCAAAATTCCCAAAATTGGTTGCGTGCGCGAAACAGGGGACATAGTAGTTTTGCTGAAAGACGCTGGCGTGCAGGGCCGCACCAGCAAAGCCGCAGCCTCCTCCTCCCACAGCATCGTAGATATCCCAATTTGAGCCAGTCTGAAAGGCCAGCGACGATGCCAGGGTTGGCGTGCCACTGGTCGCTTGATTATAAATATTTTGCAGCGCGGTTGCTGTCGCCTGAGTATGGGCCTGGGCGGTGACTGTGGCGTTTGCGATGCTGGTGGCCTGGGCATTTACCGTTGCTGTGGATTGAGCATTGACGGTTTGAATAGCCTGGGTGGTAGCGGTAGCGCGGGCACGAAATTGGGCCGGACGAGTCACCGAGGCATAAAAGATCAGGCCGAAACCACTAAGCATGATTAATCCTAGTAGCGCAAGCAGAGAAACGAGGGCTGGTTTTGAAAATTCTGGCCTGCTATTCTGATGACTAACACTGTTAGCAGCGTTCAAGCTGTTCGCAACGAATGGTTTGCTCTGCACCTGTCCCTGGTTTGGCAGAGTAGAGAGCAGTGGCGTGCCTGGTACGTGTGCTTGTGGATATGATGGTGACCGATAAGGTTGAGGAGGTGGAGCATAGGATCGTGCGTTGTAAGCAGCAAATGGCCTGTTTGCGTTATCGGCTGCAATCGTTTGTGGGGCCTGGGGCATGAAGTTTGCCGCTGAATTATTGGCAGAGAGCACTGTTTTCTGGAGGGTATCAGGCGTATCTACTATGGTTCCATCCGTCGGGTTGCTGCTTGTCTGAGAGGGGAAAGGGGAAAGAGATGTACCGCATTGGGGACAAAACGTCATGTTCGGCGACAGTGGTGCTCCGCACTTTGCGCAATGCTGCATCTTATACTCTACTCCCTATTGCTGTAAAATTTATCTACCAGGAAATTGTTATTAGCATATCATGCTTCTGGATCTCTGCCAAATTATCCCCAAATAGTCATGTCTAGCCAGTTAGCTATAATTTCCAGACCTGTGCGTGAGTATAGACCACATCAGCGGCGTTTGCTCCTCCCTGCGCAATCACACCGATTTTACCGGTTTTCAGCACAGGATCGTTAACGCTGATAAGATATTTTTTATTAATATACAGGTCTATCGTGTTGTTATTGACCACCGCCGCAATTAAGTTATTTTGATTCGCGCCTGTCAGAATCAATGCGCTGTTGCCCGAAATCAAGGTTTTGGCATGGGCACCCTCTTTATCAGGATAATAGAAGAGATCGTAGCTCCCGTCCTGACCAATGCGGAAGAGATAGAACTTTGTATTGGTGGTATCGGCCCGGAAGATGATGCCTCCGAAGTCGCCGTTAATAATCTTCATCTGGACCTGGTAAGCAAAATTGCTAAAATCAGCAGCTTGCTCTGAGCAATAAAGGAAAACATCTTTTTGCGCTATGGTGACGTGATATTCTCCATTCGTAAATGCACAGCCAGTGCCAGTATCCCAGTTGTAAAGGTTTGCGTTCTGCAAGGGATCATCCAGGACGGGCGTATTGCCGGTAATCTGGTTATAATTCGCCTGGAGTCCGTTAACAACTGTGGCGGTGGCGCTGGCCTGCGCCTGGGCTGTAGCAACCACCTGGGCAGTGGCAGTGGCTTTAACGCCAGCGGTGGCGGTGACTTTGGCGACGACGGTGGCAGTGGCCTGGGCAGCTATCTGTTGTGGTGTATAGATGGTGGTGTAGTAGACGAAACCGCCTGCGCTAACTACCAGAAAAATAAGCGTAATCAGGGTGATCGTCAGCACTGATGAGCGCCGTTTGGGAACTGAGGGAGCATAGGGAGTTCCCGTATTGGGGGGCGCTTGTTGTCCATATGGACCATATGTTGTTTGTTGCTGGTAATAATAAGGGGTGTCTCCCTGAGGTGGGTAATAGGAATAGGGATTGCTACCTGTTGTTGCTATGCCAGGGTAGGACGATTGCGCTGCCTGTGGTGGGGGTGGAGGCGGGAGATGAGTCAGGAGAGTGGCGCTATTAGCGTCCTCGTAAAGCGACGGGGGGCTGGAGTTTTCCGCCGATGCAATAGCAATCGTGAGGATCAACGCCCCTGCGGGCTGTCCCCCCATCGCTTGCCCCTGATTCTCCAGGCGGATCTCCTGTCCTTCATAAGCCCCGGCTGGGATCGTCACGGTCACAAAACGCCCCCCAGCGAGTGTAAGCGTGCGAGTTGTGCCGTTACGTGCCTCTTCTTGACTCAGTGCAAGAGTTGCACGAAGATCTCTACTGCCCTGTTCCTCTATTGCCATCTCTTTCACCTACTCTCGAATTGGTGAAAGTAGTATAACATGCAAGCACATCGGTTGCAAAGAGGAAAAAGCGCAAACAGTGACGATCTTCTTATAGGGAGGTTGTCACTGTTTGCGTGCTTATTTAGACCATGCCAAGTTCCCATTTGGCGTCTTCCGTCATGCGGTCAGTGCTCCAGGGGGGATCAAATGTGAGTTCAACCTTGCAACTTTTAACGTTCCCAACTTCTCCAACGCGCATCTCGACCTCTGCTATCACTTCCCCGGCCATCGGGCAACCCATCGCGGTGAGAGTCATCGTAACGTGAACATGGCCCTCTTCATTATTAATATCAACGCCATAAACCAGCCCCAGATCAACAATATTGACGGGTATTTCTGGATCGTAGCATTCGTGCAGAGCGTCCATAACCTCTGCTTCGTTAATTTCTGCCATAAAGTCTGGCTCCTCATCCGAGTACATCACTGAGTAATCTATGCCTCTGTAATATAGCCCAAGAATCAGCAGATGTCAAAGTCATAAGCGGCGACAAAAGCTGTGCGGTTAAGAACTCTTCTCGTGTATAAGCATATTTTAACCTGTATCACAACGCTCTCTCAATGGAAGGTTAACACAAAAAAAGTATACATGAGATGTACGATATGCCATTGTAGCGGAGGCGGAGTGTGAAGGTGGCAGCTTGCGGCAATCGAAGGATGTGTGAAGATGTTAGAAGTGGTAGATTCCCCTATGGTCCGTTGCGTGCAGGAGGCGGAGCGCCGTCGCCTGGCACGCGAGCTTCATGATAGTGTGGTGCAGTCTTTAACTGCTCTTGTGGCCGATCTGGAATACGTGCGTACGCGGCATCTTTCCCCAGGGGAAACGGATCAGGAGATGGCTCCCAGGTTGGAGATGTGGCAGGGGCTGGCGCGTGAAAGCCTGCGTTCGATGCGCCAGGTGCTTGCCAGCCTGCGCGGGCATTGCGAGGCTGAATTCGATCTAGCAGCCTCGATCCAGGAACTATTGGGCGAAATGCGCAATGCGGGTTACGCTCTAACGTACGAATGTGATGATTGGCCTGCCCCTCTCCCATTGGAGTATGCCTCCAATCTCTACTACATTATCCGCGAGTCCCTCACCAATATTCGTAAGCACGCTTCTGCCTCTCGTATCAGTATATTTGTGTTTTGCTATGAAAGTCGTCTTCATCTCAGCATAGGAGATAACGGTGTGGGAATGCAGATGTCTCTTCTCCCTGCTCAACGTCAGGATGGGTATCACTTAGGGCTGGTGGGTTTACATGAGCGCGTTGCCGTACTGGGTGGGCAGCTCGCTATTGAAAGCGTGCCAGACGTGGGCACACGCATCGATATCGATATTCCTTTGCCTTGAAGCCATCATGATAGAGCCAGGTTTGTAAGGTAAAAGGGTTTGCTGTCGTATATATATTTTAGAGAGTAGGAGTAACAGGAAGTATTTTATGTCAACGCATAGAGAGGATCTGACTGTTGCACGCACGAGCGACGATGCCACCGATGTGCCGTGTTCCTGTATTCGTGTGCTCGTGGTAGATGACCAGCGTCTTTTCCGTGAGAGCATCGTCGGTATTCTGGCACTGGAGCCTGCTTTTGAAGTCGTTGGCTCTGCCGCTGATGGCGCTGAGGGCATTACATTGGCCCGTCAGTTAGTGCCTGATGTGATCTTGATGGATGTAAAAATGCCTCACGTCGATGGCATTGCTGCGATCCGGCAAATTAAAGCGGAACTGCCAAAAACGCGTATCGTCCTCCTGACAACGTTTACCTCGGATGGCTATGTGCTGGAGGGATTGGCGGCAGGCGCAAATGGCTACTTGCTCAAAGATACTTCTGTTGCCGGACTAACTTCTGCTATCCGGGCTGTGTATGCTGGAGAGCAGGTCACAGCGCCGGAGGTGACCTTGCGGATGATGCAATTGCTGGAGAAACAGCAAGCGGATGGAGATCAGCAGAATGATGGCTTGACGGCGCGTGAGATGGAAACTTTGCTGCTTGTTGCCAGAGGTATGATTGCCAAAGAGATTGCTCGTACGCTTTCGATTAGCGAAAAGACGGTGCGCAACCATATCAGCAACATCTATCGCAAGCTTGGTATTTATGACCGCTCACAGGTGGTCATCTACGCCATGAAAAAGGGGCTGATTACTCTTCAGGAAGCATAGTGGTCTCAGAAGGGATGGGCCACTCTTGCATATTTCATATTTTTGTGACGATAGGGGGCTAGTGTGACTACTATTTTTCTTGATCGAGATGGAGTTATCAATGAAAACCGGGCGGATTATGTCAAAAGTTGGAGCGAGTTTCGCTTCCTGCCAGGCTCGATTGAGGCGATTGCGAAACTGACGCGCGCTGGTCATCGTATCATTGTCTGTACCAATCAAGCCGGAGTGGCACGCGGCTGTCTCTCGACAAAAACCATTGACGAGATTCATCAGCGCATGCTGGCGCAAATTGCAGCGGCGGATGGTTGGATAGAGAAGGTCTATTATTGTCCTCATCACAAAGATGAATGTTGTTTCTGTCGCAAACCGCAACCAGG
>DASTZT010000194.1:0-3343 GCA_035764225.1 Ktedonobacteraceae bacterium | reverse complement strand
AGACGAAACTTAAAAGCACTGAGATCCGCATTGCTGAGATCTGCATCGCTCAGGTCCGCATCACTCATATCGGCCCCTTGGAAAACTGTTCCTGTTAATAGCGCTTTTGTAAGACTGGTTCCATTTAAACAAGCTTTTTTTAGAGATGCTTCTTTGAGGTTGGCCTGGCTCAAATTAGCATTTTTTAAGTTACTCCGCGATAAATCCGCCCCCTGCAAATTTATATTGTTGAGATCGGTATTGGGCAGTTCGATATCTTGTAATTGACTTACTACGATGCCGCTTGTACTTAACAACCGTAGTAAACTTTCTCGTTGCTCAATATCCAGTGAGTCTAAAGTTTTTCTAAGACGCTTTTGCATGCTAACCAGAACTTGCTTTTCCCACGAATTGCGCAACGAGATGCCTCGTTTGTAGCGAGCGGGCATAAAATGTGCCTCCTTTGAAGGAAGAATACAAAACTTTCTTCAAGAAGGAGGCAGACATGACCAGTATCGCTGATTCTTCGGTAATCATCCAGACCTCTTCGGAGTTGGTTCCCTCGACGCCCTCCTGGTTGGGCGAATCGCACCCAACAAGAAACCCCACTGTTAGATAGAATCTGTGGTGAGGTCACGGTCACAGACCCAGCCCATCCCCTCTATGGGCAAACCCTCCCGCAGCTCCCTATGCGGATCAAGCACCATCCCCTCCAGGTGATGGTGCTGCTACCAAGTGGGCGGCGACACCTGGTGCCACGAGCTGCCACTAATCTTGAACGCCCGGAAAAGGCCACCTCGCCTACAGTTCCCTTGCCAGTGATCTCGGTTCGGACTATCCTTCCTCTAGCACGCCTGGTGCAGCAACTCAAGCAGGCCAAGGAGGAAAATCATGCCGAGCAGACAGCGTCAATCACCAATCCTCCAGACCCCGGTGCCGCCGGTTCCCGCGACGATCTTTTATCGGCTTCCCCAGAGCCATCAGCAGCAACTCGCCCACCTGGTCGCCGACCTCATTCGGCGCGTACGCATAGCCACCCAGGACAAGGAGGACAACCGTGAGCGCTGAATTGCAATCGCTTACACCGACGACTGAGCAGCGGGCCAAAATGGCCTACGTCTATATTCGTCAGTCTTCTCTCATGCAGGTGACGCGTCATGGGGAGAGTACCGAGTTGCAGTACTCCTTAGTCCAACGTGCGGTGGCCTTGGGATGGCCCCGTGAGCGCGTCGAACTCATTGATGAAGATCTGGGCAAATCAGGAGCGCATGCGGAGATTCGTGGCGGTTTTCAGCGGCTCCTTGCAGAGATTAGTTTAGCACGCGTTGGTTTGGTTCTCAGCTTTGATGCTTCCCGTTTGGCACGCAACAATCGCGATTGGTATCAACTGCTCGAGGTGTGTTCCATTTTCGGCACCCTGATCGCCGACGGCGAGCGGCTCTACGATCCACGACTCTATCACGATCGCTTACTGTTGGGCTTGTCTGGCATGATGAGCGAGGCGGAGCTCCACCAACTCAAGCAGCGGATGCAAGCGGGAGCACGGCACAAAGCTGAACGGGGAGAACTGCGGCAGGGGTTGCCCGTGGGCCTGGCTCGTGGGCCTGCTGGAGAGGTCATCTTGAATCCTGACGAAGAAGTACAGGCACGCATCCAGCTGGTCTTTGAAAAATTTCGGAAAATCCGCTCGGCAGGCGGCGTGATGCGGTCTCTACGAGCAGCGCGTTTGCCACTGCCAGCTCGTCCCCGAGTTGGCCCTGCGCCCTATGAGGTGGTCTGGCAACCAGCACGAACCTCAGCCATTCTTGATATTCTCCACAATCCCGCCTATGCGGGAGCCTACGTCTATGGTCGCAAGCTGCTTGATCCAGCGCGTCGCACCCCCACGCACCCAGCTGGCGGTCGGCTTCTCCAACCTCTTGACAAGTGGGAGATTTGTTTACACAATAGATATCCAGCATATATTACGTGGGAAGAATTTGTAGCGAATCAAGCGCAATTGCGCACAAACAGCTTGCGCTATCGAGAGGAGCGGCCTGGCGTGGCACGCAAAGGGCAAGCCTTATTGCAAGGGATCGTGCGCTGCGGGCGTTGTGGAGCTCTCCTGCATCTGCACTACTCCGGCCCACAGGGCGAATTTCCTGAGTATCGGTGTAGTGCTGACCAGAGCCAGTTTGGCGGAACGGACTGTCAACGGGTGCGGGCGCTGGCCCTGGATAGGCAGGTCGAACGACGGTTCCTGGAGGCTCTGCAACCGGATCAAGTGACACTGGCACTGGCAGCCCTGGCGCACTTGGAACAGGAGGAGCAAGCCGAAAACAAGCAGTGGGAACTGCGCCTGGAACGCGCACAGTATCAGGCCAAGCGAGCAGAACGGCAGTATCAGGCAGTCGAGCCAGAAAATCGCCTGGTGGCCCGCTCACTGGAAAAGCAGTGGGAAGAGCAGCTTCGTGCAGTGGAAACGGTGGAGAAAGAGTATCATGCGTGGAAATCCAGTCGCTTTGGCTCCTTCACGCAGGCGGATCGCGAGGCCATTGTGGCCTTGGGCAGCGATTTACCCGCACTCTGGCGAGCCCCCACGACGGGCAATACGGAGCGCAAGCAGATGGTGCGTCTGGTAATTCGCGAAGTCATTGTGGATAGCAAGCGAGCAGAAGGTCAGGTTTGGGTGCAAATCAATTGGCAAACGGGAGCTCAGGAACAGTTCTGGTACCAGCGCCGGGTGGGCAGCTACGCGGTATTTGCTGGTACGCAGGCCCTCGAACAACGCGTGCGTGAGCTCAACGCAGCGGGGATGATGGATGCTCAGATTGCCGCGACGCTGGAGCGCGAGAGCTATCAAACCCCTGGGCTTGTTCACCCGATTACGAGCAAGATCGTCTGTCACTTACGTGCCAAGTGGAAGATCCCGACAGTGAAGCTGAACAACAATCAACAGAACCCTGCCCAATGGGAAGATGGTTCCTATTCAGTAGAGGGCGCTGCAGCAAAGCTGGGCGTGAGCCAGGACACGATTTTTACCTGGCTCAAAACGGGCAGACTCAAAGGCGAGCACCTGGGCAGAAGCATGCCCTGGAAAATATATGTAACGGAAGATGATGAACGACGACTGGACGCCTGGCTGCGATGTCAAGGCCGACGTACCAAACGATCACAAAGGGAGGCATTATGACGTATTCGAGGAACTCACCATCCTGGCGCAGTTTTTGCAGCGCCAAGGTGTCCTTTCCGCCATTGAGGAGCAGGTGCGCTTTGCTCGTCGGCGTTTCGGACAGTACGATGTGATTGATTTTGTGGCCGTGCTTGTCGGCTATGCCGTGAGTGGCGAACGCACGTTGGAAGCTTTCTACGGGCGGATGGAGCC
>DASTZT010000193.1:0-3744 GCA_035764225.1 Ktedonobacteraceae bacterium | reverse complement strand
TGGTGCTAGAGGGTCCACAGTGTCGTTGGTACGAGTATCGCGTCGGCAAGATGACGGATGCCGATCTGCTGACCCTCTTTAAAGAACTGGCCGAAGCCAGCGGTCTTGATCGGCGTATTCACCTCGATGATAGCAAGCAACAGGCGATCCTGCGCGAGATCTGTACCCTGCTGGATGGCTATCCGCTTGGTGCTGAACTGATCTTTGGCACTGCCCGCTCGATTGATGGCAAAGTCTATACGCCCGAAGCTGCCACTCGCTCGCTAGAAGAGGTGCGCGATGAACTGCGTAGCACTCCGCTAGCGGGTATCCTGGCTGTGCTGGAAGTCTCGTATCGCCGTCTGACGCCGTCCGCGCGGCTGCTGCTTTCTTATCTTGCCGCCTTTAAGCTGCCGTTTAGTCGGGAACAAATTATGATGCTGGTTGCTCCTGAGACGCTGGCGGGGGCGAATGAAGCGGTGCGCCTTGCCCCTGAGCGGGGGGCCTTGCCAGAACACGCGGGGCAGGATTCGGCAATAGTGATTCCTGCCGAACTGGCAGAGAACTGGCGAGCGGCCCGCGACGAACTGGTGCAGGCATCATTTATTCAGTTCGACGGTCGCGTGTATACGATCCATCCACAGGTACGCTACTTCGCGATGGCGCATCTGCCTATCCGGGAGAGGCGTCGGGTTCATCGCGTCGTGGCCGCGTATTATTGCAGCCTGCCGCAACCCGGCCCGGATGAATGGTTTGTGGCCTTTGAGCATCTTGAGAGCGCGGGCGAGTCGCACGATCTGCAAGAAGCCGTGCGTGTAGCGGTGCGAGCCTCCTGGGCGCTTGATGGTCGTGGGCATGCAACGGAACTCCAGGCTATTCTGCGTCGCGCGGGTGTGCATGCTTCCAGGCTGAACGATAAAACCGGCGAGGGCCAGATTGAGTGTTGCCTGGGAGCGATCCTGCGTCAGCTCGGTCAGTATACCGATGCCGAAGCCTGCCTCAGAAGCAGTCTGGTCTTTCATCGACAGCAAAATGATCGCGAAGAGGCAGGCTGGGCGCTCTATGAACTGGCGATGCTCTTCCGCGAAGAAGGCAACTTTCAGCAGGCGGGACTCTATGCTCAAGAAGCCCTCACGCTCTTTCGCGAGGTTGGAGATGAGAAAGGCGAAGCCTGGATGCAGATGGTCCTGGGCGAAGTCAGCCGAGGCTATGCAGCTTATTATGAAGCTCTCGGACATTTTGAGCTTGCCCTTACCACTTTTCGCAATCTGCACGACAAAAATGGTTGCGCCTCAACCTTGCGTGACCGGGGCACGGTCTATGAAGCTCTTGGACAATATACAAAGGCCCTCAACGACTACGAAGAGGCGCTACGTCTGTTCAATGAGCTAGGGTTGCGTTCGGGCCAGGGCTGGGTGATGGCGGATAAGTGCGTTGTCTATACCGATCTAGGTCAGATAGAGCATGCTGGAGAGCTTTGCGTTGAAGCCATTGCCATCTTTCACGAGCAGGGAATCCGGCGCGGTGAGGCCTGGGCCTTGCGAGCGATGGGCGACATTATGCGAGAGCGGCGGGATTTCATTCGTGGGCGAGCCTATTACGAGGAATCGCTGGCGCTCTTTCGTGCTTTAGGGGATCGGGTGGACGAGGCCCGCGTGCTGAATTCGCTGGGCGCTATTACCTTTGAAGAGGGCGAATACCTGGGAGCCAAAGGGCTATTTGAGCAGGCGCAGGTGATTGCCCACGAACAGGGAGCCAGGCAGATCGATGGTCGCGCCTTACGTGGTCTGGGCGATATATCCCGCGCCTTTAGCCGCTACGCCGACGCCGAACAATATTATCACGAAGCCGCCACCATCGCCACCGAGCTGGACACTCCTGCCGAACACTGTGCTGTGCTGCGTCGCCAGGGGTTGCTTACCTACGCTCAGGGTAAATATATAGAGTCGCTCGAACTCTGGGTTCACGCCCTCGCCCTTGACCAGCGCCTGGGCCATCCCGCTCGCACCTATCTGCAAGAAAAAGTCAACGCGCTCGTAGCGGAGCAACGCCTGGAAGAGGGCTATGAAGAGTATCGCGTCCGCTACGGCCTGGCTTGACTTCATATAGCCAATTTTATGCACAAAGCATCATGGGAATATTTTCCCTGTTAAAGCCCATCAATGATGCAGATCAGGCCATCTCCCTTTTGAATAATTAGCCTTTACCACGCTCTAGGGGGAAGCGGCACCTCAATCAAAACCGGCTCAGCAGCCCGCACCGCCGAGCTGATGGCATCGCGTAGTGCCTCCGGCCCTTCCGCTCGCATCCCTTTGATATGGAATCCCTCAGCCACCGTCACATAGTCAGGGGCCAGCAGATCGGTGGCGATATAACGACTACCAAAGCGGCGGTGCTGGTCGCTTTTAACAGCAGTATAGGTGGCATCATTGAAAATCACCGTGATGACGGGCAGCTTCTCCTGGGCTGCGGTTGCCAGTTCGCCCACGTTGAGCAGAAAGCCGCCATCGCCACACAGCGCCACGACGGGTTTATCAGGAGCCGCCGCCTGTGCGCCCAGAGCGAGAGGCAGGCCACAGCCAATCGCGCACAGTTCGGAAGCATGGATAAAGGTACGCGGCTCATAGAGCGGTAAATATTGTGCGCTGGCATATCCGAGCATCGTCATGTCTGTAACCACAATGCCGTCGCGTGGCAATCCCTCGCGCACGCCATCAAGCAGCATCAGCGCCTCGCCATAGCTGCGACGTACGCGGTTGCGTATGGCTTCCTTGATCGGCGCTACCTCATCTATTCGTGAAGCGGTGGGGCGATGGTTGTGCAGAGCCTCTAGCAAAGCTTCGAGCGCGAGACGTGCATCGGCGACGATGCCCACTAAGGCGGGATAGTTGCGCCCAATCTCGGATGGGTCAATATCGATATGGATCAACTGAGCAGGCAAGGGAAGGCTGCCGTCGCTGGTTTTGACCGTTCTCGTTTTGCCACTCTCTAGCACGCTCGTATTGGTGCGTTGCGCCCCCAGTTTGCTGCCGACCACAAGGGCGACATCGACGTTTTCCATCAAGGATCGCAATTCGTTGGGAGAGTAGCCTCTAGACGTGATGACCAGGGGATGGTCGGTAGCCAGCACGTCGTGACTTTTGCCGCCAAGCAATACGGGAGCCTGAAGCAGCTCCGCCAGTTGCACCAGTTGCTTGTTCGCCTGGGCGAAGGTGACGCCATTGCCCGCGATAATCAAGGGGCGTTGCGCCTCGCTCAGCAGCCGTGCCGCAGCGATGATCTCATCTTGCGCAGGACTCGCCAATGGAGCGGAGTGTACTGTCGGTGTGGGGATCTCCACCTCCGCCTCCGTGCTCAGCAGATCGAGCGGAATCTCCAGGTAAGCGCCTCGTGGACGACCTGTGTACATGACGTGAAAAGCCTCTTGTAGAGCAACAGGAATTTCCTCAACAGACTCGACGGCCCGCGTCCACCCTGCTACCGCTTCCACTGCCCCTAGCTGGTTTTTGAGTCCGTGTAACTCGCCCCGGAAATGACCTTTTGAGGCTCGTTGCAGGCTGGTGCTTATCGCCAGCAAGGGAATGGAATCGGTATAGGCATCGGCAATAGGCGTCATCACGTTGGTAACGCCTGGACCGGTGATGGTGCAAACAACGCCGGGCTTGCCCGCGATCCGCGCATAGCCATCCGCCATAAAGCCAGCTCCTTGCTCATGCCGGGCCAGGATATGGCGCAAGCCCTGTTCCTCTCGCATGGCATCGTAAA
>DASTZT010000192.1:0-6200 GCA_035764225.1 Ktedonobacteraceae bacterium | reverse complement strand
AACTCCCCAATGTAATCCCGCATCTTCAGCCGCCGTCTCCCCACAAAATCCAGCACCTCGGCATCCAGCCCGTAGCGCATGGCACGCCATTTATTTTCTTCAATATAATCGGTTGCCAGGGTTGGCGTCTCTTGACCTCGTTGATTGAGCCAGGCCAGCTTTGCCACCAATGCCTGGGAGAGCGCCGCCAGGGCCAGCGTGTCTTCTAAGGTCGCGGGCATATCAAAGGCGCGAAATTCGATGGTATTGAAAAAGGGATGGGGACGAATATCCCACCAGATCTTTTTGGCATTATCAATGCATTGCATCGCAATCAGCTCCTGCACATAGCTATCAAAATGCTCCCAGGAGGCGAAAATTTTGGGAAGTCCACTGCGAGGAAAACGCTTCCAGACAACAGAACGGTACGATTTTAAACCGGTCATACGTCCATACCAGAAGGGCGAATTGGAAGAGAGCGCGATTAAATGCGGCAGCCATGTCCGCGCCTGATTCATGATTTTGATTGCCAGCTCTTTATCTGGCATGGCAACATGCACATGCATGCCAAAAATTAAAATGGAGCGTCCCACATCCTGATATTCTTCTTCCAGCTCCATATACCGATCATGCAACGTGCGCTCCTGATCCCACCAGGACGCGCTTGGATGCGTGCCCGCGCTCACCAGGGCCAGCCCTTCCCCCTCGACAATACGCGACAGCAGCGACCGAGCTGCATGCAACTCTTTACGCGCTGCCGTGATATCCGGTAACACATTAGAGACAAATTCCAGGGTCGATTGCAACATTTCCGGCTTGACTTGATGGCCAAAGTAAGGTGTAGCTTTATCCAGTATGCTTTGCGCACACGAGCACAGGTTCCCCGTCTGGCGATCCATCAGTTGGAACTCTTCTTCGATACCAAGCGTGAAACGATCCGGCATATTTCTCCTCCAGTTCAACCAGCGCGGCTCTCCATGACATTTACGGTCATATTACGCATAGCAAGACTAAAGAGTTTCCAGGCGGATCAGCCTTTGCTCTGCCGACACATGGTATAATGGACTCTGGACGTTGTGTGTAACGGCAGAGAAGAGGTTTATCATGCGCTTACAAGGAAAGACAATTGGCTATTTCGTTGCGCCAGAAGTGGAAGATTTAGAATTCTGGGTTCCTCTGATGCGGCTGCGTGAGGAAGGGGCTAGAGTGATTGTCATCGGCCTGACCACGCACACGGTACGCGGAAAACATGGGCTGGAAATGACGCCCGACGTTGGCATCAACGAGGCCCCAAAGGCTGATGCGCTCGACGGTCTGGTGATCCCCGGCGGCTGGGCACCCGATAAGCTCCGCCGCGATCAGGGCGTCCTCCAGCTCGTTCGTGATATACACGCTCAGAAAAAAGTGATCGCGACGATCTGTCATGGCGGCTGGGTGCCGATCTCCGCAGGTATTCTGCGTGGGCATAAAGCAACCGGCTCAACAGCCATCAAAGACGATATTACCAACGCAGGCGGCATCTGGGTCAACGAGCCAGCGTTCCGCGAAGGCAATCTGGTATGGGGACGCGTCGTCGATGATATCCCCGCCTTCTGTCGCGAACTGGTTGCCGCTCTCGCAGAATAACGGCAACGAAAAGGTTCTTGCAATCACACGATAGAGCATCAAATAGAGCATGACACTAATCAATATAACTGCTGACTAACCAGCTACAAGCAGATTACTTTCTTATGTGCTTGAGCAGATGGGAGCTTCAATGAGCCAATTTCTTGATGCCCTGGCCCACCGGGTCTTAATTTATGATGGGGCAATGGGGACCAATATCCAGCGTTACCAGCTGACGGCGGAAGATTACGGTGGGCAAGCGACCGAAGGCTGCAACGAATATCTGCTCCTCAGCAAACCTTCCGTTATCGAAGAGATCCATACAGGTTTTCTTGAGGCAGGCAGCGATGTGTTGGAGACCGATTCTTTCACCGCCAGCCGCCTCAAACTCGATGAATACGGCATCGGCCATCTTACCTATGAGATCAATCTGACAGCCGCGCGTCTGGCTCGTCGCCTTGCTGATAGCTACAGTACCCCCACACAGCCACGCTTCGTCGCTGGCTCGCTTGGTCCCACTGGTATGCTCCCTTCATCCAACGATCCGCTCCTGAGCAACATTACCTATCAGCAACTGGTCGATGTTTTCCATGAGCAAGCCGTTCCTCTGCTAGAGGGCGGGGTCGATGTGCTGCTGATCGAGACGAGCCAGGATATTTTGGAGGTGCGAGCTACCATCACCGGTGCGCGCCGCGCTATGCAACAGGTGGGGCGTAAAGTACCGATTCAAGCTCAGGTTTCGCTCGATACCAGCGGGCGTATGCTGCTGGGCACCGATATCGCCGCCGTCATGACGACGCTGGTGGCGTTGCGCGTGGATATCGTCGGCCTCAACTGCTCCACCGGGCCGGAGCATATGCGCGAGCCTGTGCGCTTCCTGGCGGAAAATTGTCCGCTCCCGATCTCGACCATTCCCAACGCTGGCATTCCGCTCAACGTCAACGGGCTGGCGGTCTACCCAATGGAGCCGGAGCCGATGGCGGCAGCGTTACGCGATTTTATTACCGAGTTTGGCGTCAATATCGTTGGCGGCTGCTGTGGCAGTAGCCATGAACACCTGCAAGCGATTGTGAGAGCCTGTCGCCATGCGCCACGCCGGGCGCGTCCTCTCGCGGATCACAATCTGGCACAAAAAGATTTTACCCAGATTATCCCGCCGTTTGTTTCCAGTGGCATCAGGGCCGCCGCCATGCACCAAGACCCACCGCCGTTGCTGGTTGGCGAGCGCGTGAACGCTCAGGGCAGCCGCAAAGTCAAACAGGCTCTGCTCGCTGAGGACTACGACACCTTGCTGGCTATTGGGCGCGAACAGGTCGAGGGCGGCGCACATGTGCTGGATGTTCAGGTTGCTCTGACCGAGCGCACCGATGAAGCGGAACAGATGGCCCAGGTGGTCAAAAAGCTCTCACTGGGCATCGAAGCGCCGCTCGTCATTGATAGCACCGAGGCAAGCGTGATTAAAGCGGCGCTGGAAACGGCTCCCGGTCGCTGTATCATTAATTCTATTAATATGGAAACTGGTCGCCAGCGCATCGAGAGCATCTTGCCTGCCGCTCTAGAGCACGGGGCAGCGGTGGTCGCCCTGACCATCGATGAAATTGGCATGGCCAAAACGACGGCCCGCAAAGTCGAGGTGGCCCGCGCCATCTACGATATCTGCATTCATGAGTACGAACTACCACCCTCTGCACTGATCTTTGACCCGCTCACCTTCCCCGTTACGACCGGGCAGGAGGAGTTGCAAACAGCCGCGATTGAAACCCTGGACGCTCTCACACGCATCAAGCAAGAGCTGCCGGGCGTGATGACGATCCTGGGCGTTAGCAATGTCTCTTTCGGTTTGAAGCAGCACGCCCGTGCTGTGCTCAATAGTGTTTTCCTCTATCATGCGGTCAAAGCCGGGCTGGATATGGCGATTGTCAACCCCACCCATATCACGCCGTATGCCGAGATCGACGCCGAACAACGCCAGCTCGCCGACGATCTGATTTTCAATCGTGCCGAAGCCCTGCCGCGCTATATCGCTTACTTTGAGGCGCACGAACCGCAAAAAGATGAAGGAGCCGCCAAAGTTGACCCGACCGAAGGCATGACGGCTGCCGAGCGCATCCACTGGCAAGTCCTGCACCGCCGCAAAGAAGGTATCGAGCCGCTGATCGACCAGGTCATTAGCGAACGGGCCTCCGACAATAATATCAAAACGAGCGAGGCCGCCGTTGATGTCCTTAACACCGTGCTCTTGCCCGCAATGAAAGACGTGGGAGATCGCTTCGGGGCGGGCGAGCTGATCCTGCCCTTCGTGCTCCAGTCCGCCGAGGTGATGAAGCGAGCAGTGGCACACCTGGAAAGCTATCTGGAGAAACAGGAAGGCTATACGAAAGGCAAGGTGGTACTGGCAACGGTCTTCGGCGACGTTCATGATATCGGCAAAAACCTGGTGAATACCATTCTGAGCAACAACGGCTATACGGTCTACGATCTGGGCAAGCAGGTTCCCCTCAATACGATTCTGGATAAGGCGATTGAGGTCAATGCCGACGCGATTGGCCTTTCAGCCCTGCTGGTCAGCACGTCAAAGCAGATGCCATTGTGCGTGAAAGAGCTGCATAAACGCCAGTTGCGCTTCCCGGTGATCGTAGGAGGAGCGGCCATCAATCGCTCTTTTGGCCGCCGCATTCTCTTTGTTGATGAGCAGACGCCAGAGGCCACGCCACACTCTTACGAACCTGGCGTTTTCTACGCCCGCGACGCTTTCGAGGGGCTGGATATCATCGATAAGCTCACTAACTCGCCGGAACAGCGCACGGCTTTTGTGCAGCGCATCAAACAAGAAGCATTACAGGAACGCAATCGCAAAACGACGGCAACAACGCAGGATACCCCACAGGCAGATGAAGGGATGGACACACCTTCATCCAGCATTAAGCCGGTCCATTCCATCCCCACGCCGCCATTCTGGGGGCCGCGTGTGTTGGAGCGCATCGGTCTGGAAGATGTGGCCGAGTGCATGGATCTCAATACGCTTTTCCGCTTACAATGGGGCGTCAAAGCGCATGGCGAGGAGTTTACTCGTCTGGTGGAGCAGGAGTTTCGCCCACGCCTGGAGCGCATGTTGCGCGAAGCTCGTCCGCTCCGTTACCTGCAACCAAGAGCCGTCTACGGCTACTTCCCCTGCCAGTCCAGCGGCAACGAGCTTATCATCTACGATCCACAGAAGCTATCGGCGCAAAACAGCTCTGATACACAGTTGCGCGAGATTACGCGCTTCCGCTTCCCTCGCCAACAGGAGCGCGAGCGGCTCTGCCTCGCGGACTACTTCGCCAGCGTCAAAAGTGGCAAGGTCGATGTGGTCGCGCTGCAAGTTGTGACGATGGGCGAGGCTGCCAGCGAGCGGGTTCAGCAGTTGCAGCAGGCGGGCAATTACTCAGAGGCATACTTCGTTCACGGCCTCTCAGTGCAGATGACCGAGGGGCTGGCGGAGTACGCCAATCGCCTGATCTGCCGCGAGCTTGGACTGGATGGGCCGCGTGGGCGGCGCTATAGCTGGGGCTATCCAGCCATTCCCGACCTGGAAGATCATCAGAAGCTTTTCAATTTATTGCCAGTTCGTAGCGCGATTGGCGTTGACCTGACCGAAGCTTATCAGCTCGTTCCTGAGCAATCGACAGCTGCTATCGTCGTGCATCACCCACAGGCCTCGTACTTCTCGGTCCGGGCAGCAGAAACGGTCAGCGTATCATAGCCGCTTTGCGCAATGGCTTTTTACTGAGAACGATGGGCACCCCTGGAGGTGCCCATCATGTCCTTTCCTGATTATTCTCGCCAACAAAGATCATCATCATTAGGCCCAACAATAATTGGCGGCTCAGGTTCCGGGTCTTGCTCTGGTGGATCACCTTCTGCATGCAGTTCTGTATAGCCTTCCAAATTGCCCCCTCCTAAAAACATTCTGGACGACAATATACCTGAATCTCCTACTGAATTAGCCCTTTACAAAGCTTTTTCTCGCAATAGCTTCTCCATTTCTAATGCTAAATTGTATGAGCTTTTATATTGACACTTCTATATAGAAGACGCACATCGACTCATAGAATAAAAAATGACGCATAGAATGCATGTGTTTATTTGATGAGCAAGTTACAGATCATCAAAATATTTTCCCCTTTACAAAAAAGGTGTCAGGTATGCTATAATTGAGCAAAAGAAACCTGCCAATCTGGTAAAGTTGGAGAAAATCGTGAACTATAACATGCTGTATTGCACCTGTCTTTGCGTTCACAGAGGAAACCTCGGTGGCTCAGCCCTCTGTGAACGCAATGGTGTGCTCTCCAATCGGCATCGTTAATGTTGTCCCCTGGCACGCACATCTCTCGTCTGGGCTACTACCTTATTCTTTCGATGACTCAAAAAACCTGTCATAAGGAGAGATGCACATGTCAGTTGTTTCAACTAAACCGGTTTACCTGTATAACACATTGACCCGCAGCAAAGAACTGTTCACGCCGCTCAATCCGCCCAGGGTTGGCATCTACGCCTGCGGCCCTACCGTTTACCGCGATATCCATATCGGCAACTTTCGCACGTTTCTCATGACCGACTGGCTGAGGCGCATGCTC
>DASTZT010000191.1:0-8026 GCA_035764225.1 Ktedonobacteraceae bacterium | reverse complement strand
ATGCTCCACCCGGCATCCTACTCGTAGCTCTCCGCCCATCCCTCGATAATGCGCCACTACCTTCCGCCAGAAGCCCCCCATACCGCCGCAGGCCCGCATCAACCCCGCTCCACGAATAGTCACACCCAGCGCGGCATTAATGAGCGGAGCCTGATCGATGCTACTATGTACGGTGTCCTCAACCAGCATGGAGAGCAATCCCACCAGTGCTCTATCTTCTCTCAGGCCATAGGCACGCAACGCGTCTCCCATCGTCCAGCGCAGATAGCGTGCTTGCAAGATATTTGCTGGTCCGAGAGCACGAAGATTGCCAACCACATCTCGCAGATGCTGCATAGGTAATCTAACCCCATTGCGGCTCGCTTGCCAGAAGACACGCGCCAGACGGTCCAGAAAATCCCAGAAAGCTCGATGAGCAGGGGTATCATCCAGAGCCTTGAGACGCTCATTGGCCCAGAGAGCGGGATCGCGATGGAGGGCTACCGTGCGATCAGGCAACCAGGCAAGATAGCCTGGCAGCGTCTCGCCTGCGATGGGAGGCATGCCAATACTTGCTAACCATTCGCCGCCAACGCCGCCGGGAGCAAAATCTACCAATGTGGTCGCACCAACGTCAAATGAGAAACCTTTGCGCCGATAAAAGCCCGCGCACCCTCCAGGCTGCCCATGAGCCTCAAATACGATGGTTGAACATCCCTGTTTCTGCAGCCTGGTGGCAGTCGCTATCCCGGCGATTCCGGCTCCAATAATTGCAACATCTTTCATCAGCCAATTCCTTATTATGCTCTAGAGCTTGATCTTCACATCAGGAAGCATAAAACGATATTGCTGTGCTCGTTAGTGCGCTTGCCGATAAATACAAGGATGGTGGAGAGCACTATAGCAAGGGTGAGTCTACTCATCTATAGGCCATTAACTATATCTGGATCAAACGCAACCTGCGTCCTACCCAGTCTCCTATACGTGCTATATGGGAATCAGGACATAGAGCATAGCAGTGTAGAGAGAGGTCTTTTGAGCATGACAGAACAATCAAATAAACCCGAACCGAACGTTGGCGTCTCAATCCTTATTCAAAAAGGGGATCGCCTCCTGCTCAACAAGCGCAAAAATACGCATGGAGCAGGCACCTGGGCACCGCCTGGCGGCTACCTCAACTTTGGAGAATCGTTTGAGGATTGCGCTGTGCGCGAGACAAAAGAGGAGACAGGGATCGATATCACCGAAGTCCGGTTTCGCGTCATCACGAACGATGTCTTTGTAGCGGAACAGAAACACTTTATTACTGTCTGGATGGATGCTAAATATCTCTCCGGCGAGCCAAAAGTAGCTGCGCCAGATGAGGAGTCAGAGCTGGCCTGGTTCACCTGGGACGCGTTGCCGCAGCCACTCTTTTTGCCATTACAACACCTGCTAGAGGGGAAAACCTACCCTGCGCAGACTTCCGAAGAGAAAATGGGTGTGGGAGACGTACATTCTCAGCAGTTGCGTTATTAGAGTTCACGATCATACCGATGAAAGCGTGTATATAGTGTTACATGCACGCGAACAAAGTCATATCAACCGGGTTAAATATCTACGACGGAAGGAGAGAATCAAGCATGCAGAATACAGAGAACCCTATGCTCACCGAGCAAATGAATGATTGCATTCAAGACTGCCTCAATTGTCATACTGTCTGCCTGGATACAGCCATGAGGATTATGCAGAAGGGCGGGAACGCAGACAATGTACGCACTTTGCTTGACTGCTCGGAGATTTGCCTGACATCAGCTCATTTCATGCTACGCAACTCGCCCTTACACAGCAGCACCTGCCAGTTGTGCGCGATGATCTGTCAGCATTGTGGAGAGATGTGCGCCCAGATCGGCGAAAACGATTGTGCGAACGCCTGCCGAGCCTGCATGACCTCCTGTCAGCAAATGGCTAAAATGGTGGCGTAAATGGTGAGTGATGAAAATTTGGCATCTGGGCCAAATTTTCATCACTCCTGACAAACTGATCGAAAAAGTGTTGACAACGCGGCGGAAGCATGATATTATACGCCGTGTTAAGAGAACCGCCTGTATGCGCAGGTGAACCGGTGATTATAGCGAAGGGGAGACACCCGTTCCCATCCCGAACACGGAAGTTAAGCTCTTCAGCTCCGACGATACTGTAGGGGTAGCCCTATGGGAAAATTGGAAATCGCCGTTTCACCCGCTCACATAGGCGGTTTTGTTATCTGGGCAAGCGCAAGACCCCGCATCCCTACCAGCCCATCCCATTGCCTCTACTGGAGATCAAAAGCTACTGGACAATAAAAAATGGAGTGACTATTAGGATAGTCACCCCACTCATCTGCTCTATAAGCAAAGTCAAAATTACATTGTGCCCTGATTAGCATACCTCTCAGCATAATCACCAATTACTGGCAACTTGAAGTACTTGCCCTGGAAGCCGTTGATGAGCAGCACTATCCAGCCAACAAGCCCTACTATTCCTAACAGCCCGCTAACACAAAAGGAAAGAAAACCCAGGAAGGGGAGATTTGCCGCAATATCCAGCACGATATACAGAATGCTCAAGCCCCCAAAGAAGAGGATCGACTGCATGGCATGGAAGCGAACAAAGCGGTTCTGCTTTTCCATCAGGAAGAAAACGAGCCCTGTAACCCAGCCAAGCACATAGCTCAGACCGGCTGCTACGTTCTGATCCATTCCCATAGAAGTGGGGCCAGCCATTGGCGTTCCATACTGCGATTGACCATATTGCTGACCGGGTTGACTGTATTGCTGCCCAGGCTGCCCATACTGCTGACCGGGCTGACCGTATTGCTGGCCGGGTTGACCATACTGTGATTGACCATATTGCTGACCACTATAAGGATCGGTGGGTTGGGGTTGCTGTGGTGGGGTATAGCCGCCGTACTGGCCTGGCTGATTTGGATCTTGCCCTTGATAGCTCATGATACATCCCTCTCTTTGTTTACGAATAAAGTTTACGAATATAAGACCTTAGTAGCAAGAGACATCTAGCCACTCATTACTAATGAACGTTATAGGAAGCAAACGTTAACCTGCATATGCCAATCTCGCTATCACAGTATTGCTCGTCCTTTCAAAACATACTACGCAGCAGTTTTAAAAAAGTTAGAGAGCAAGAGACCGTATTAAGCAGGTTTTGTTTTTCTACCTCATAGAACAACAGTGTACCATCAAATGGTGAAGATTGCTGTGAAATACTTCATCATTCTATCTTTAACAACGAACTGAGAGGCGATTTATCCAATATCATTTTCGTTGTGCTCTGCATGCACGCGCGGGTAAACATCATTCGCATCCTCTTCCAGAGGATCGCGTCTGACAGCCCCTTCCTCTTCTCCACCAGCATCAGAGATACCAGTGCGGCGAAGGTTTTGTTGGTGTAACGATACATGATCTTCCAAACGTAAGGGCTGAGGCTCTATATTCTCTTCAGTAGCGGGAGAAGCTTCTAGCAGGGCGTGCTCAATCACCTGATCCATCGTATCTACCAGGATAAACTGGATGCGCTGGCGAATTTTGGCGGGGATTTCCGCCAGATCTTTCTTATTTGCTGCGGGAACAATCACATGAGAAATATTAGCCTGATGGGCCGCGAGCACCTTCTCTTTCAAGCCTCCAATCCCCAAAATACTGCCCAACAGCGTAATCTCACCGGTCATAGCCAGACTACTGCGCACAGGCCGTTTTGTCAGGGCCGAAACCAGGGCAGTCGCAATCGTGATGCCAGCTGATGGACCATCTTTCGGGATGGCATTTTCGGGCAGATGGATATGGAGATCAGTTCCATCCGAGAAATTGGGATCGATTTGCAGCGGGACCGCTCGCGTCCGAATATAAGAAAGGGCAGCAATCACCGATTCGCGCATTACATCACCCAGCTGGCCCGTAATCAGTAAATCGCCTTTACCCACCATCGTGACCACTTCCACCGGCAAGAGGATGCCACCATTCTCCGTCACAGCCAGGCCAATGGCGGCTCCAATCTGCGTGCGTAGCAATGGCAAGGCATTATTATAGCGCGGCGCTCCCAGGTATGGCTCCAGCCTATTCGTTGAGAGGCGGATACGCGTATGAGGCTTCTCAAGCACCTGTCTGGCCACTTTGCGACAGATATTGGCCAGCTGGCGTTCAAAGTTGCGCACGCCTGCCTCACGCGTATAATCGGTGATAATGCGTTGCATCGTTCCCTGCGGTATCTTCAACTGCTCCGCCGTCAACCCATGTTCATTCAGCACTTTAGGCAACAGATGGCGCAAGCCAATATTGACCTTTTCCTCAAGCATATATCCTGGCAGATCGATAATATCCATGCGATCAGCCAGGGCGCGTGGGATCTGGTATTTGACATTGCCGGTGCAGATAAAGAATACCTCAGAAAGATCAAAGGGCAGCTCCAGATAATGATCGACAAAGGTATTGTTCTGCTCAGCATCAAGCACTTCTAAGAGGGCAGCGGCAGGATCGCCTCGGAATTCCGAAGAGAGCTTATCAACCTCATCCAGCAGGAAGACCGGGTTGCGCACGCCCACCGTTTTCATGCTCTGAATGATGCGTCCGGGGAGAGCGCCAACATAGGTACGACGATGTCCACGAATTTCAGCCTCGTCATGTACGCCACCTAGCGAGATGCGAGCAAAGCGGCGTCCAAGCGCACGAGCAATGGACTGGCCCAGCGATGTTTTACCAACCCCTGGAGGGCCAATAAAGCAGAGAATCTGGCCCTGACCCTCTCTATTCAGTTGCCCACCGCGACTGACAAATTGCTGGCGGAGTTGACGAACGGCCAGGAACTCGATGATCCGCTCTTTGATGCCTTCCAACCCGTAATGATCTTCATCCAGAATACGACGCGTTAACTCAATATCAAAGATATCATCGCTGCGTTCCGTCCAGGGGAGAGCCAGCACCCAATCGATATACGAGCGAATCACACCAAGCTCAGCCGATTGCGAGGGGGTACGTTCCAGGCGGTCAATTTCTTTGCGCACTTTGACGACCACCTCTTGAGGCATCTTTTTCTCACTCAGTTTGGCACGCAACTCGTCGGCTTCGGAGGAGCTTTCCATCCCTAGCTCTTCCTGGATTGCCCGCAATTGCTCGCGCAGGTAGAACTCTTTCTGAGAGCGATCAACTTGCGAACGTACGCGGCTACGGATCGTTGATTCAAGCTCAAGGATCTCGATCTCATTGCCCATAATGACGCAGATTTTCTCCAGGCGTTCCATAGGGTCCAATGTTTCAAGCAGATCCTGTTGTTGTTCCATCTCCGAGACAAGATGCGCAGCCAACGTATCAGACAAACGGGCAGAGGTTTTGAGCACCACAATCGAGTTGATGTCTTCTACGGAGAAGCGGCGATTGAGCTGGGCATAACGCTCAAACAGGTTTGTGGCATGGCGCACCAGGGCGTCTGCTTGTGGGCCTTTTACTTGAGGCTCTGATAGCGTGCGTACACTCACTCGAATAAACGGCTCTACGTCAAGATATTCCTCAACCTGCACGCGACTAACGCCCCGCACCAACACTTGAAGACTACCATCTTGCTGACGATGCATCGTACTGATTTCGACCAGCGTCCCTACAGGGAAAATATCCTTTGGCTGAGGATCATCAATATCGGCGCTACGCTGTGTAGCAGTGACCAGCATGCGATCTGGTCGCATCATAGCTTCTTCAATGGCACGCACCGTCTTTTCACGCGCAAAGACTAGAGCATGACGATTATGAGGAAACGCAACGATGTTTTTCAACGCCACAAGAGGATACGCTTCCTGAGTATCCTGTACTACATCCTGGCGTTCCTGCTCACTCATTGGTTCCAGCCTGTCTCTCCTGCCCTGTCAGTCCCAGGGTAACTCAACCACGAATAAATAGGATGAGCCTGCACTAGGCAGACTCATTCTCAGAATAGGCGTTTGCTCGTTCACTCCGCGTGACAAGCAAGGGTTTGTGACGCTCTGTGATGACATCTCCGTTAATGATGACTTTCTTCACATCAGCTCGCGACGGAATCTCATACATCACGTCGAGCAATACATCTTCGATAATGGTGCGCAATCCTCTGGCACCGGTACGTTGTTTTAAGGCGCTATCAGCAGCAGCTTCAAGGGCTTCGGTGGTAAAGACCAGCTCCACGCGATCAAGCTGGAAGGACTTCTGGTATTGCTTGATAACGGCATTTTTCGGCTCGGTCAGAATACGGATCAACGCATCCTTATCTAGATTATCCAGAGATACCACTACAGGCATACGACCAACAAATTCTGGAATCAGCCCGTACTTGAGCAAATCGTCCGGGATCAGCTGAGCCAGCAACGGTTCATCTTTTGTCTCGCTGGCCTCGGTCGTCGCATTGCCGCGAAAGCCCATAGACTTGTTGCTGCCAAGCCGTCGCTCGACAATCTTATCCAGCCCCTCAAAAGCCCCACCACAAATAAACAGAATATTCGCGGTGTTAATCTGAATGAAATCCTGGTGCGGATGCTTCCGGCCTCCCTGAGGAGGAACATTCGCGACTGTACCCTCAATAATCTTGAGCAGGGCTTGCTGCACACCTTCGCCAGAGACATCACGCGTGATCGATGGATTATCAGATTTACGAGCGATTTTGTCAATTTCGTCAATATAGACAATGCCACGCTCGGCGCGAGCAACATCGAAATCTGCCGTTTGGATCAGTCTCAAGAGGATGTTTTCAACATCCTCGCCCACATAGCCAGCTTCCGTCAACGCGGTGGCGTCAGCGATACAGAAAGGCACATCCAGAACCTTTGCCAGGGTCTGAGCTAACAGCGTCTTACCACAACCAGTCGGCCCGATCATCAGAATGTTACTCTTGCCCAGCTCGACATCATCGATTTGCATCCCCACATTAATGCGCTTGTAGTGGTTATAGACCGCTACCGCCAGCGTCTTCTTCGCCCGATCCTGTCCGATGACGTAATTGCTGAGCTGTTCGTAGATCTTCTTCGGCGCTGGTATCTTTCCTGTTTGCAAGCGTGGCTTGGCGACAGTTGCTTGTTCCTCTTCAATAATTTCGCGGCAGAGGTCAATGCACTCGTCGCAGATGTATACTCCCGCCGGTCCTGCAATCAACCGCTGCACCTGGTCCTGACTTTTGCCGCAAAAAGAACAGCGATAAGTCGTACGCATATTTTTCGAGTTTGCCACGTCTGTCACCTTTCCTGCAAGCACAACATTACTTCCGGTAGTCGCATGGTTCTTTTACTCTACCTTCCCTGTTTCTACTTCATCGGAAGGAAGAGATGTTGCTGTTGCAGATTCCTCAGTCTCAACACTTTCATTATGAGTATCAGCCGAAATGGTCTCACCGATAATTGCCGCCTCCTGGGCATGAGCTGTCGTAGCCTCATCTTCGCTCACCAGGTCGGGATCGGGCGGCGTTGTTAGTTCTACCAGACGCGTCAAAGCTTTCTCACGACGATAGCTAATGGCTAGCGATTGTATCTGCTCCGGCGTCTGTGGAAGAACCTGCCCAGCCTGGGCATATGCCTGATAGAGCGCCTCCAGTTCTTCCACCCCAATGCCAATGCTCTCACGATTCGCTATTTCGTCAAGTACAAGCTGGCGCTTAATGCGATTCTCCGCGTCCGGTCGCAGTTCCTGCTTGTACTCGTCAAGATTTTTACGCATCATCATCAGATATTGATCCATCGAGAGCCGCTGTTGTTCCAACATATGTGAGAACTGATGGACCATTGCCTCTATTTCCTCATCAACAAGCAGAGGATGTAACGTAAACTCAGACTGCTCTATGACCGCATTGATCACCTGCTCACGCAGCTCATCGCGAACGCGACGTTTCTTATTCTCAAGGATATTATCGCTAACGACCTTACTGAGATCCTCAAATGTTTTGATTTCACCATTAGAGACCTGTTCAGCAAGGGCATCGTCCAATTCTGGAAGATGTTTCTCTTCTATTTTATGCAGCGTTACCGTATAATCGCCCTGTTTCCCTGCCAGCTTCTCATTGCTAT
>DASTZT010000190.1:0-6273 GCA_035764225.1 Ktedonobacteraceae bacterium | reverse complement strand
GCTTTTTCGCCTTCTTGTACCGTTTCTCCAGGCGATGCAGCTCATTCAGCTCCCAGAGCAGATAACGCTGATATTCGCGCAAACTGGAGGCGCAGACGCGGCGCAGGTGTTGCACATCTCCTGGTCGCCAAAGGTTCAAGACCGAGTTATAGCGAATCACAAATGAGCTGGTCACTGGAAGCAATTCGTCGGTAATACGCTGGAACGAGCCTTCAAACGGCTCCCAGGGAGAGTAGGGAATCACAGCTGCTCCACGCACATCCATACCGCGTCTGCCTGCACGCCCGGTCAATTGGCGATACTCGTTGGGCGTGAGCAAACGCATCTCCTGCCCATCAAATTTGCTCAGGCTGCCAACTACCACCGAACGGGCAGGCATATTCACGCCAAGCGCCAGGGTATCGGTCGCGAAAACGGCCCGCAGATGGCCGCGTGCGAAAAGCGTTTCGACCAGCACCTTCAAGCCCGGCAAGAGGCCCGCGTGATGGAATGCCAGGCCGCGCGGTAGCAGATTGAGCAGGGCATGGACCTGCTGCAAATTGCGATCTTCCTTCGGCAGATGTTCCAGCCAGACCTCAATCTCGGCTCGGATCTGTGCCTCCTCTTCCTGGCTGGTAAACTGGTGCAGAGCTGCTCCCATTGCGGATTCCTCGACAATGCGTCGCCCCGGCAGGAAATAGAGGCAGGGCAAGAGATCCGCGTCCCGTAAGGCAGTCAGCACTTCGCCCGGCTCTGGCGCTTTGCGCTGTGGAGGACGCGCCAATCGCTGCTGCTGAGCAGGAGCCTGAGAGGACGCTTCGCCCTCATTCGAGGCGTCTGGCATAGCTCGTCCGGCTTTCAGGTGCTGTCGCCCGCCTCGTCCTTTTCTGCGCCGCTCTTCCCAGAGATCCTCCACCTCTTCCTCTTCTTCCTCATCCTCGTCAAAGGTAAAGGCGCGTCGTCCCCGGTTGGCCAATTTTGCCTCGCCACCCACGCGCGGGAAACGCTCAACGCGATTGCCTTCAGCATCCTGCACGAGATGGAGCTTGCCGTCAAGGAAATAATAGTGTTCGAGCGGTACGGCCCGTTGCTCATGGGTAACGAGCGAGATAGGACGATGGACGCGACTAATCCAGCTTGCCAGGTCTTCGGCATTGCTTACCGTCGCGGAAAGACCCACGAGCTGCACATAGTCGGGCGAACAGATGATGGCTTCCTCCCATACTGGCCCGCGCCCCACGTCGCTAAGATAATGCAGCTCATCAAAAACAACGAAGCCCACATCGGTCAGCGAGGTCCGCGTCAGGCGCTCGCCGCCCTCTTCCAGCAACATATTGCGGTATACCTCAGTTGTCATAATCACAATCGAGGCGCGGCTATGCTCGACGATATCACCCGTCACGAGACCAACCGCATCAGGTCCATAGATCTCGCGCAGATCGCGGTATTTTTGATTGGAGAGCGCCTTTAAGGGCGTTGTATAGATCACGCGCTGGCGACGCTGCTGCGCCAACCAGATTGCGAATTCCGCTACCAGCGTCTTCCCCGTGCCCGTAGGAGCTGCCACCAGCACCGATTGTCCGTGGGCCAGTTGCTCTATTGCCTCCAACTGAAACGCATCTAGAGGAAAGGGATAACGCGCTACAAACGCCTGTATATCTACCTGGCCTCCGCGTCCATTTGCCACTTCGTCCATATGATCTTCGTACATGCTTTATCCTATCCTAATATTTCCTTTCCCCTCATTGTACCATGTCGAGCTTGTATGTACAAGCTGCACCAATGCCACCTCAGGGCTTTTCAGTTTTCGCTGAATGTTGCTCAGCATTGCGGAGAGAAGACGCTTTTCGTACCGACCAGCTTGCGCAGCGCGTCCAATTCATTGCCTGTTCTCCCCGAAATCGTTCTATCCGCCCAAAGAGAAGGTGTCTCGCATGGCCTTTGACACGATCAGTGGTGCAGCTGCATGGGAGGACAGGCAATGAATTGGACGCGGTGAACCGGGTCGGTACGACAATTCTTGAATTTTTTGAGGAAAGAGCAATAGCAGCAGGCATTGACATCTGTCAATATCTCCTATATACTTGACAGTAATGATAGCAGAGAAAGGAGCAGGGCATGGCGCAGCAAAACGAGGCGATCCCCATCAAGCCACGCAAACGGCGAGTTGGCAAAACTGGCGGCGATATGGCCTGTTGTGTCTGCGATATTCACCCTCCGCTCAACACACAGGAAGCCGGGAATATCGCGATACTTTTACGTGCCCTGGCCGATCCGACGCGGGTGCAGATTGTTACGATGCTGGCTGAACGGCCCGGAGAAGTGTGCGTTTGCGATATTACCAGCAGCTTCGACCTGGATCAGTCTACCATCTCGCATCATCTACGCCTCTTACGTCAGGTCGGCATTATCGACTCGGTGCGTCACGGCGTCTGGGTCTACTATTTTCTGCGTCAGGGGGCGCTCTCGCCCGTGATCCAACTGCTGAAACAGTTGGAACGGTCAGAGACACCCACGTAATTTTTTTGTCGTAGATATGGATAATCATCAATATCTCCCATGAAAGGATGATTGAGACAATGGCACACACGGTCAACAACGATGATGAGGTTCGGGCGAAGGTTCGCGAACGCTACGGACGAACGGCTGTGAGCGTATTGAACGGGAGCGAAGCCAGCCAGAGCGGGTGCTGCGGCGGTTCATGCTGCTCAGGGAACGGCGATCCCATTACTTCTAACCTCTACAATAACGCCGAACTGGGAGAGATCCCTGTGGCGGCTGCGCTTGCCTCACTGGGTTGTGGCAATCCTACGGCGCTGGCAGAGTTGAAGCCGGGCGAGAAAGTGCTCGATCTGGGGAGCGGCGGCGGCATTGACGTGCTGCTCTCGGCAAGACGCGTCGGACCAACGGGCTTCGCCTATGGGCTGGATATGACCGATGAGATGCTCGAACTGGCCGAGCGCAACAAAGCTGAGGCAGATGTCAGCAATGTACAATTCCTCAAAGGAGTGATAGAGCACATTCCTTTGCCCGATACTACCGTTGATGTGGTGATCTCCAACTGCGTCATCAATCTTTCAGCCGACAAGGGTCAGGTGCTTCAGGACGCTTACCGGGTGCTGGTGCCGGGAGGCCGCTTCGCCGTTTCCGATATCGTCTTTCTGGGCGCTATGCCAGAGGCGATCCGTGGCGATCTTGAAGCATGGGCGGGCTGTATTTCAGGCGCGATGGAGGAAGAGACTTATCGCTCGCTGCTCACAAAAGCTGGCTTCACGGATATTACTATCGAGGTCACGCGGCGCTATTCGTTACAGGATGTGATCGACGCGGGCGCAAGTGCCGCCATTGCGACTTTCAGTGCAGACGAACGCACCGCCCTTGAAGGCAAGTTTGTCAGCGCATTTATTCGCGCTCACAAGCCTGCCTTGCAACCGCTATAAGCCCATCGTTTTCAAAACGGCAGCTCTATCCCGCGCTGCTTGAGATGCGCACTTAGTTGCTTGTGATAGGCAAAGTTGGCGGGCACTCCGCCGGAATGCAGCAAAAGGATCTGCTGACCGGCGGACCAGCGCCCGGCAGCTTGATGCGCCAGGAAGCCCGCCATCATTTTCCCCGAATAGACTGGATCTAAGAGAATACCCTCGGTCTGGGCCATCAACAGAATGGCATCCAGACAGCCCTCAGTGGGATCGCCATAGCCGCGTCCAATAAACTGATCGTGGACCTCGAACTCGCCTCGACCCAGCTGTGGCTCATGCTCAAGCAAACGGCAAAGCTCCCCCCACCACCGCTCTACCCGCTCATAGCAGACAGCTTGCTGCTGATTGACACTGATGCCAATCAAGGGACACATGATCCCTTTTTCGCGCAGAGAGAAGAGCAGCGCCGTGAAGATGCCGCCCGTGCCAAACGGCGCATAGAGGGCATCTAGCTGAATATCCTGTTCAGTCAACTGCTCGGCAACCTCCAGTCCGCAGCGCACGTATCCCAGGCAGCTATGCGGCGTCGTGCCACTAATAGGAATGTAATAGGGTTTGCGCCCTTGATCTTGCAGCGTCTGGATCACGCGCTGCACATGCGGTTCCAGCTCCCAATGGTCGGATGTCTCGACCAGGTGGACCTGCGCTCCCATCAGATAGACCGTCAGGAGGTTGCCTTGAAAAGCCTGATACTGATCGCGGCTGAGCACCACAGCGCAATCCATGCCTACTTTACGGGCAGCCGCCGTTGTTAAGCGAGCATGATTGCTCTGGGCACTCCCACAGGTCACCAGCGTATCAGCTCCCTCCGCCAGAGCACGCGCCACTTCATATTCCAGCTTACGCGGCTTATCTCCTCCTAGCGTCAAATCGGTTAAATCGTCGCGTTTGATGAACACATGCTGGCCCAGCTTCGCGCTCAGGGTCGGCAACGCTTGCAGGGGAGTAGGCAGGCGAGTTAAAGCAATCCGAGGGTAACGATCCAATACAGCTTCAAGGGGCTGGCTCATTCTCGATTACTCCTATGTATTAAGTACACGCAAATGCGTACGCTCTATTATCAGAAAGTCATCTAGCCTGGCGTGGCCGTAAGCTGCAATACAATCTGTTGCGCACTGTGGGGCGCGATATTGAGCCGATCAGACGGGCGATTGAGGCCATCTTCGCTCGTGACTACAGGCTCAAAGCAGATGAAGTCGTGATCGGGCTTTGTCACAGGCTCGGACCAGACCTGCATGGTTGAGAGCAAGTATTGTTCATTGTGCGGCAATTCTTCAATAGTGAGGGTGCCACTATGCGGAAATTCAATGTTGATGCGATGGGGAAATGGATACGGATTATCAGGCGGATTGGTATCCCACTGAAACGCGCTTACCGCAAAGCCCGTCGGCCCATCGGTGACAACCTTCGCCTTATCTAGCTGCGCCACCGTGAAATAGGGGTGGAAGCCCGGAGCAATCGGCATCACCTCATCGCCGCGATTCTCCATCGTCAAAACATAGGTCAACCTTCCTTCGCCCACCGTAATCGTCGCCGTGAAAGTGAATTCGTAGGGATAATTGGGGCGCGTGGCCTCGCTGCTCATTAATTGAATGCTGATACTGCTCTGACTCTCGTCGGTCACGCTCCAGGGCAGATTGCGCCCAAAGCCATGAATGGGCAGAGTCGTTCCTTTTTCCTGAAATATACCATTATTCAGGCGCGAAAAATTAGGGATCATCAAAGGCAACCCCCAACGTTTGACATTGCCTGTTTCCATCGGTCGGTAAAGCACAAGCCAGGAGCCGACCTGAAAATGGGAAACCAGGCTGAGTTCAGGAATAACGCCAATTGTCGTATTGCCACACGTCAACACTCGCTCGCGTTGCGTCGGAAAGTTCATAAAATCTGCCATTTTGATGCTCCTCTTAAAATCTACCAAATTTTATGCCAGCATTGGTACCCATATGAGCTATATAATCGCAGGCTGGCTGCTATCTCACAGCCTCAAACTGCCTTTATATGTTATCCTTTTTAGTGGAACGTGTCTATGCTGAGTAACGTGCTATACTACGTTATAGAGAGCATGTTGTGATCATCTGACAGATGAGTAGCAGGCGAACGGCATAGAGTACCGATCACGCATGCAAGGATGCAGGCCTTTGTGTTGAGGCCGCGCATTATGCGCCAGCACCCAATGTTTTACAGCAGCGTTGCTAGCGCTGCCTCTTCCTCTCAACACCAACAACAGAAACTTACGAGGACTATGGAAACATGATAACAATAGATGGAGCGGTATCACCAGAGAACACGCTATTTGTGCTACTTTGTTTCGAGGGACCAGATGTCTATTCCACCGCCGGTGGTTTAGGCACGCGCGTCTCCGAACTGAGCGAAGCTTTAGCGATGCAGGGCTATACAACCCACCTGATTTTTATCGGCGATCCTTATAAGCCCGCCATCGAAAGGCGCGTGGATGGGCGTCTGATCTTAAAACGCTGGTCGCAGTGGGTGAGCAAATACTACCCCAACGGCGTCTACGACGGCGAAGAACAAAAGCTCTATGATTATAACGAGAGCGTGCCATATCATATCTATAATGAGATCGTCTCTCCGGCCATCGCCGAAGGGAAAACGGTTGTCATTATGGGCGAAGACTGGCATACCGCCGAAGTGATTTGTCGCACGTCGGACCTGTTACACTGGTTTGGTGTGCGTCAGAAGGTTCTGCTGCTGTGGAATCTGAACAGCCTGATGTCGTTGCATCGGGTCAACTGGGGACGCCTTAATTTTGTCGCCACCCTCTGCACCGTCAGTAAGTATATGAAGCATAAAA
>DASTZT010000189.1:0-11139 GCA_035764225.1 Ktedonobacteraceae bacterium | reverse complement strand
CCCCTGCCTGATCAAGGGCGAGTGGAAGGCCACCCAGACGTGTATAGAGACCGAGAGCCGTAGTCCTGATCGACTCAGGAATCTGAGAGAGAGAGGAAAGAGACAAGGGCAGGAGCTTTGCCCGGCGCAGAAGCAAAAGCACTCCCTCCTCTTGTTCCATACATTCCATGTGAATGCACTGCCCCAGAGAACCGATGGCCTGGAGGCGTGTGGTAAGCAAGATATGTCCCTGATGATTGAATGGTAGAAGACTAGCGACCAGGTCGAGGTGTTCCATATTGTCGAAGACCAGCAACCAGCGTTGTTGCTGAGTGAGCCACTGTATTACCATCTTGGCAACTCTGTAAGAGTCCTGCTCATACTTTACAGGCAAAGAGCGTTGATGCGCATATACAGCCAGACCGGCTAGAAGTGCCTCTCTGGTTTCAGCTCTGACCCAGAAAATGGTCTGATACTCATAGGCATAACGATAGGCGTATTCCAATGCTGTTTGCGTTTTGCCGATCCCTCCCAATCCACTGAGCGCTTGTGGGGAGTTTGAGAGAGATTCGTGCAATTGTCTGAGGACAGTTTCTCGACCCGTAAAAAGGGGATTGCGGCGATAGGGGAGATGGACAATCTGTTTTTGAGGAACAGCTTTCGAGGGCGCGCCATCTTGCTGAGCCTCCTGCTTTTCCTCACTCTCATCAAAAAACTTCTCAGGGAAAATGTCGAAGAATTTGCTGAGCCGGAGGCGATAGTGAGCTGTTGGTGTGACAATATCCTTCTCCCATCGCCTTACGCTCTTGGCTGAGACCCCCAACGCTTCTGCCAACTCCTCTTGAGTAAGACGGCGGCGGAGCCGTTCCTGACGTATAAGCTTTCCTATACTCATTTATGTCTTTGTCTCTCTACAAGTTCTATTTTGAACTGTTATGCTGGCTATATCTTTCGCGAATATCGTAATTATAGAAGCAAAGCATAGAGGTTAAAATGGCCCAGGCAAGATATACCTCCGACTCTTAATTTGCAATATTTTCTCGCCTTCTTTGTTCCTGTGTTGCTTAGTTTCGTTGACATCACTAAAAGTTTCTGGCGAGATCTGCAGTGCTTTGCATATGCGTTCTAAATAATATGGTTGAGGAATAGCCTGATTGTGTTCCCAACGGCTAATACTACGAGCTGTTGTGCCAACAATCTCAGCCAGAGCTTTCTGCGAAAATTTAAGGTCGGTTCGTGCTCGAACTAAACGCTCTCCAAATGCAACAATTTCAGTAAAGCGTTTTTCTAAAGACATACCGGCTACTCCATACAAAAACTTACAGTAGACCAGATAAGAAGTATCTAATATTATCAGGTATTATATCACGACTATGCATTGCCTCACCAAAATCTTCCTGTATCTGTCCTCTTCACTATTCGTTCCCTCTCTCACGAAGCCGTTGTCATGCGGATACAAGCGGGTTGATGACTTCTGGCCAAGCCAGACGAGTCGTCCGCTGGAGATACCCGCTCGACATGGGCATCAGGCGCGTTTTACGCACGTCCACCTGGCCTTCGGACAGATGACGCTCCTGCCGTCGCGCAACGATCCACGAACATGCAAGGAGTCTCTCGATGTCTGGGTCATCCGCGTCTGGAAAGAGCAGGCTCCCGAGGGAGAGAAGCCAAATCTGATCGGGTTCAACCCTCGTCCGTGACTCCCAGCGGGAGACAGGATCAGCGGTGCGGAAGCGAATCTGGCGATTCCCCCAGCGGCTCTGGTTTGACATCTGGCGCAGGCAAGATGCTCGGTGCAAATAACTGGCGGCGCAGCAGACCACCAAACGCCTCGCGGAAGAGCACTTTCATCATCGCTTGTTGGACGAACAGGCCCAGGGGGCTGCCAGGCAGAAAGGATTTGGCAAAACTGCGCCCACTCTTTTGTTGCTCCAGCACGTAGGCAGACATCTGCTGTTCGTAGCGCCGGAACGCTTCCTGATAATCGGCGGTGTCGTGCAGCGCTTTGGCCAGCAGATAGGCTCCTCCCATCGCCAGGGAGGCTCCCTGCCCGGAAAGCAGCGTGGGGCAATCGCAGGCATCACCGACCAGAGCTACGCGGTTTTGATGCCAGGTCGGCATCTGGATCTGGATCACCGCATCCATGAACACGGAAACCTCCGGGGCGACATCAGAGAGGAACTGCTCGGTTAGCCAGCCCATGCTTGCGAACACCTTGCGCAAGTGTGCTAGCCTCTGCTCGCGTGGCACATGCTCAGGCTTTGATGACTGGTACATGAAAAACAAGAGGAGGTCGTCCGCCTGTGGCGTGCAAT
This sequence comes from Ktedonobacteraceae bacterium, assembly GCA_035764225.1. Lineage (GTDB taxonomy): Bacteria > Chloroflexota > Ktedonobacteria > Ktedonobacterales > Ktedonobacteraceae > DASRHT01. The sequence continues at coordinate 8,845 of DASTZT010000189.1, read as the reverse complement.
AGGCGGCGGCCATGCGTCCCGGCTCGTTATACATCTGAAACGTTTTGCCAATGCCGTAACGGTCGGGAGTCGGGTAGCAGGCAATGGTGTAGCCCAGATAGCGGCTGAACTGCTCTTCGGGTCCAAAGACCAGAGTGCGTGTTTTCGAATGGACGCCATCGGCTCCGACCAGCAGATCAAAGGTTTCGGTCGTGCCATCATTGAACATCACCTCTACCGCATCCGGGCCAGCCTCAATGCGCTCGATCCAACGGCCAAAACGCACCTCGGTGCTCCCTTCCAGCGCCTCATAGAGCACTTCTTCGAGCGTCTCGTGCATCAGTCCCATATATTTTCCCTCGGTGAGCTTCCGAATCAGTGCCATATCCAGTCTGGCAATTGTTTTGCCACTCTTGTTCATGTAGACGAGCGCCTCAAAGGGAATTTGTCGAGAGCGCAGTTGGTCGATGAGGCCCATCCGTTCAGCGACATCGTAGCCAGTGCCAAAAAAGTCAATGGCATAGCCGTCACGGCGAATGGCGTTCGCCTGTTCAATCACCACTGATGAGATGTCTGACTTTTGCAGCCAGTAGGCCAATGTGAGGCCAGCAATGCCGCCTCCAGAAATTAAGACGCGCATGATCGATTCCTTTTCTCCCTTTCTCTCTGCTTCAGGATGAAACTCCACTCCTCCAATGACCTGTACGACGGTGTGCAATCCTTCAGGTGAACCATCAGAGGGATAGCCTCAATGACGGAAAAGACGTGTGAGCACTTTCTTTCCAGTATAGAAGATGGTGCGTCCCGCTGTCATGAGCACCTGTCCCGGTTTTGTCCCGACGGCTGTCCCATCTTTGGGCAAAGAGCGGGAGAGAGCCTATGGTGTTGTGGCTGAAGGTGGGGTGGGGGAAGAATCCTCTGTCATGCCAAGAGGTAAGCTGATCTGGATCGTCGTGCCGCCGCAGGAGACATCGGTAATGGTGCATCTTCCTCCCAGTTCGACCGCTCGCTCCTGCATCGAAAGCCACCCCACCCCAATGTGGTGCTCAGGGGCGATGCCCTTCCCATCGTCGGTAATCTGCAAGGTCAAGACGTGGTCCCGCAGGCGCAGGCGCACGAGGCACTGCTGCGCTTCGGCATGACGGACCACATTGATCAGGGCTTCCTGGGCGATGCGATAGGCGGCCACCTCGACGGCTGCAGGGAGCGCAGGGAGGCACTCGGGAGCCTCGATGAGGATCTGGAGCCCCTGGTGCTGATAGGACGCTGCCTGCTCGCGCAAGGCCGAGAGCAGGCCCAGTTCATCGAGAGTCGGCGGACGCAGATCATAGACGAGGCGGCGGATATCAGTAATGGCCTCCTGAGCCTGCTGCCTCACACTTTCCAAGAGCCGGTTTGCTCGCTCGCTATCCCGTGTGAGCAGGTTACGGGCAGCATCGATTTTGAAGGTGAGACTGGCCAGCGTCGGCCCCAACCCATCATGCAGGTCACGACGCAGGCGGCGGCGTTCCTCTTCTCGCGCGGTAACGAGCCGTATCCGCGACTGTTGCAAGTCAGTCGTCAAGTGTCTCAGTTCAGCCGTGAGGCGCACCGCTTGCACGGCGACCGCAATCTGCGGGGCCAGATCATGCAGCAGGTGCAGGTCGGCAGGCGTCAAAAGCTCGCCAGGGGCTCGTGCTGAAAGCCAGAGGTCGCCCACATGTTCGCTTTGGGCCACCAGGGGCACGCGCGCTCGCGCCTCTCTGCTCGCCTCCCCGGTGGAGGCGACAAGAATATCTTCTCCTTGTTGTTTGGAGGTGATAGCGACAGAGGGGAGCTTGAGCGCCTGAGCAACGGTCTGCACCATGGTGGGCAGGAGACTATCTATGGCCAATGTGGCTTCCAGGCGGCGGCCCAACTGTGCGAGCACGCGATAGGGCTCGTCACGCTCCCCAAACATCAGATGATTGACGGCCCGTTGCAGCCGCTGGCGCAGCGGTTGAACGAGCACGGCGACCAGTCCGGTAGCCAGCAGCGACAGAAGCAGGTTGCCCAGCACCGAGAACAGCGTGCCCAGCCCAACGACCACCAGCAGATAGAGTCCGATGATGCTCGCAGTGAGTAAACCATAGACCAGCGTCCGGTTGATGAGCAGGTCGATGTCCCACAGCCGGTAGCGCAGCACCGCCACGCCTATCGTGATGGGAACGAGGAGCAGGACGAGGGGAAAGGTCACTTCGCTCAGGATGGCATAAAGGGCTTGAGCGGAACCTGATTGGGAGAACGCAGGCCAGATGAGCGGAGGCAGCAGGTTGGCGGCATCGAAAAGCGTACCTATCAGCATACCGAACACGACCCACTTGGTCTGTTGTCGCTGGATGACCGTGGAGACGCATCGATAGCGGTAGAGCTGGGCAAAGCCACAGGCGAGGATCATGCAGAGGAGAAGAGAGGCGAGCAGCAGCGGGGGCCAGTGGACCAGAGAGAAGGGCGAGGTGGACGGTAGGCAGAGTGGCACTTGCCATGCCAGGTAGGCCAGGGTCATCCAGCGCGTCCAACCGGGGACAAAACGCCCATCGGGGAAGAGCGCGAAAAAGAAGATGATCGAACTGAAGGAGAGCAGTTGTAGCAGCGTGATGCAAACTCCTAAGGGAGAAGCGAGGCCCACGATACGTGAGAGCACCGAGAAAGCTGGGGAGAGACTGGTCACCAGCATCACGAGGAGCAAGGCAATGTAGAGCGCCATCCAGTCGTCGGACCTGCGCCAGAAAATCACCAGGCTCACAGCAATCCAGAACGGGGAGAAGCAGGTGATCAGCGTGATATTGAGCGTGGCATAGGGACCGGTGAGGAGCAGGTAGAGGGAGCCAAAGGTGTCATAGCCACTGACCACAGCAGGCATCGCGAGAAGATGGGCGTAGGCCCCTTGCTGGAATCCGTGGAACTGGACATAGTACGCGAGCACCGCCGCCAGGTAGAATCCGCAGAAGATCAGCATCAGGAGGGACCACCCCCATCTGGCAAGCCGCAGTCGCGTCCCAGATAAGCGGGTGTCGGCGAGGGGTGGCGAAGGCATGGTCTCCTCTGGCAATGCTTGCAGATCCACTTACGAACCCTCCGAAGGAATCTGCCCCAATCCGGCGGCCCAGGCCGCACGCATCGCTTCGGACCGGTCGGCCACCTGCAGCTTGCTCAAGATGTTGGAGACGTGATTGCGCACCGTCTTGGGGCTTAAAACGAGCTGGGCCGCAATGTCCGCATTGGACTTGCGCTGGGCGATGAGGGTGAGGATTTCGTATTCCCGCTCCGTCAGTTCCGGGAAGAAGTGGGTCGGACCACTCGTTCCTGCTGGATGGACGCTGCTAAAATACTGCATCAAGCGTGAGGCGACAACCGGGCCGAAGATGGCCTCGCCGCTGGCCACCGCACGAATGGCACGCAGCGTTTCCTCCTGCACGGCTCCCTTGAGCAGGTAGCCACGCGCCCCGGCACGGATAGCGGCGAAGACCGACTCATCATCCTCGAACATGGTGAGGATGAGAATGCGGATATGTGGACTGGTTTGCAGGATGCGCCGCGTGGCCTCAATGCCGTTGGTGCCCGGCATTTTGATGTCCATCAGGATGAGATCCGGCTGCAAGGCCTGCGCCTCTTCGATGACCTCATTGCCGGTCGTGGCCTCACCAATCACCCGCATATCTGGGACCGATTCCAGCAAGACGCGCAGCCCATCGCGAAAAAGCGGATGATCATCGGCGATCAGAAGGTGAATCAGCTCCATAGCTCCTCTTCTTTCTTCCTACCCGGTTGTTCCATGACAATTGTACATCATCATGGTCTTTCTGTCCGTACTCCTTTGTGAGTGTGGTCCCAATTGAAGGAGGCGAACACTATCGAATCTTGCCTGCCGCAATAGCTATGACAACGGCACTAATTCCCGCCACGATCACACCGCCTATCCACATCTGCATGGCAGTCAATCCCACGCTAATGATCCCTCCCACTATTCCCAACACCCAGTCGGCTCGCCGCACCATCTCATCCGCTTCTTTCGCTGTCCTTCCTCTTGCTACCAGCGTCCACTTCATTATCGTGCCTCCATCCACCATTGGCAATGGTAGGAGGGCAGCGAGCAATATGAGTCCATGCCCTCCTGCCGACCATGCCGCCAGCTCCCGTGCGATTGGATTGCCTGATGCTACGGCATAGATCACTGCGCTCAGGAGCAATCCCACCGCGTTGAAAACTGGACCTCCTATGGCACGCATCCGATGCACATCAGGTGAAACCTCATTATTCCAATACAGCGTTCGCGGCATACCCGCTGATATCAGAATTTCATCCATCGGTGCCCCTGCAGAGCGAGCGCTGAGAATGTGGGCCAGAGCATGTCCAAAGTCTGCAGGCATGAGAAGAAGCACCGTGACAAATCCAATGAGTATACCTTGCCAGAATCCACGTTCTGGATGCCAATAGAACCCCAACCAGGTAACGATTCCCCACAGAGCAACGATGGGAACCAGGACCGTTCCCTTGACCTTGACTGGGGTGCCGAAAATGCGAAGTTCGACCATGAGTGTTCCCTTTCTTCAGAAAATGAGACAGACTGGGCAAGGAAGGACGGCAGCTGTCCTGTGTATCTGCAAGCAGTGTAAGAGATGTCGTGTCCCGTTGTCATGAGGCATTGTCCCGGTTTTGTCCCGATGCCTGTCCCGATTGTGCAGAGGAAGGCGGATAGAGGTTCCCTAGCATGGTGGGATTTCCTCTTGTGGGAATGTCGCTTGCCGCATGTGCCGAGAGAGAAACAGCCATCCGGTGATCACAAGCAGGCCACTCCACACGATGCCTACGGTCGGCAACACGCCCAGATGCTCCAGGCTCAGACCGAGTGCGGAGGAGCCGATGGTGAGGACGCTGAACAAGATCAGGCGATAGACGCTACTGACGCGGCCTTGCAGGGCATCTGGGACGACAGCGAAGCGATAACTGTCCATGAAGATCGCACGGATCGAGTCGGAGAGAGCGATGCCCGCGAAGACGGCTCCTAACAGCAGTGGCGTCGTGATGAAGCCATAGAGAGGCCAGAGCAACACGAACACGATCAGGGCACCGCCCAACGCGAGGCCAAAGCGTATGCGCCGAAGCATCGGCGGGCCGAGCACCGTGCCAAGCAGGTTCCCGACGCCGCCACCTGCGACGATCAGGCCGTAGAGCACCGACGGGATATGCTGCTGTTGCACAATGGCCAGGACGAGAAGTACGCTGGCTGTTATGGTGAGGTTGACATAGCTGGAAATCAGGAAGATCGAGCGCATGACCTCATGCTCCCACAGCCAGGTGAGTCCCTCGCGCACTTCTAAGAGCAGGTGGTGATGCTCCGTCCTCTATGTGTTATACTGTAAAGAGACTTGTGGCGAGTGAATCCTATGCATTCTGGAATATGTAGCGAAAATGAAGGGTTATCCCTGGCAGGCTCGAGTGAATAGATTCCAGTGTCGTATGTATCCTCTTCTCCTCTCGTCAAATCCTGGCGAATCCGATATGCCATTTCCTCTATTACTGTTATTCTAGAAAGCGAGCGTTTTCATGTCAGCATCCCTATCTCACTCATCTTCCTCAGAAAACCAATCTTGTTTTCCGGCAGTTCATATCTCCTATGAATGTGTATCGCAGATACGCACTCGTGAATCCGAGGCCTATTCTTATGAACTAGCGTGCAGCATCAGCTATCCAGTGGCAACCGGACACTTGTCTATGAGAGTTACGGGGCAGAATACCTACAGAAAAGCTGCGGCAAGAGAAGTTCCGTTTACCCGCCATGAAGCAGGTGTCACAACCTATGTGGAACTCCTCGAAGCCGAGAAACTGGAAGTGAGGATTGTTGAGCTGGATGGGAACTATGCGAAAGCCTTCTACTATGCTCATGGGCAAGAACTCACGGAGCAGAATGCAAGACACATTGTTTCTACTATCCAGCGCATTGATACAAATGCGGAGCGACACAACACACATAAATAAATGTAAGAAGGTATGGCGCGGAAAAAGTTTTGCTGTTGCCTCTTTATCATAGAGCGGGGGTAAAGCTAACGTGACAGGACCAGGCTTTTAAGCGATTCACGAACGGTTCGTAATCGAGTTGTTGCTCATGGTGCTGTCACCTTCTCACTGGCACAAAGTTCAGGTTTCATGTTGGATGTGTGGTTGCCTCGACCTCCGGCGCGACGAACTCGATGTACGCGTCCTCATCCACATAAGCTGCAAAGAGTTTGGTCTCGTTGGTACCATCCATGAGCACATACACGATACCACCATCCGTAGCATTGATTCTTCCGGTCTCTCCTGTGCGCTTGATACGCACATGATCATCTTCCTGGAAATAAGTTCCGTCTCCAAGGGTCTTCATCGTTATACCCGCCTTTCCGAATAGGTGATTGCCGTGTAACCATAGAGATGTGAAGTGATCAACATTTATACTTTTCCTTCGCCTTTCGTTTCTGTGCGCAAGGCACTGACCGATCCCGCGCGTTCTATCAGCATAAAAATCTCCATTTCAGTATTATCTGTACACTATCATACAATATTTTTCGTGATTTAGCGAATACCGCTGTATCTTTGATCCAAGTTGCATTTTTATAAAAAATAATGTATTCTTAAAGAGACTTATAAGTCTTCTTCATAAGCTGTATTTTGAGCCGCATCCCACGTATGAACTGGCACTCAAAGCACATCTTCAACATGGTAGTATGGTTTCTGGATAATGTTCGTTCTCTTGCTTGTTTCTTCTCCAAACGAACAGACTCGCTAGTGAAAGTTCAGTAGTGCTGCATTTCGATGTGCCGCCTAGAATGATAATGCTACCAGGCCCTGCTAATGGTATGCCAGGTCTTTTTTCTCTACCATGCCGCCAGCTAAAACGATCACTATGGTTGTCGTACAGAAAGTGAGCAAGCAACAAATGAACAAGCCGGAACCACCGAAGTTCGCGAACTGGGTAATCTCGGAGAGGTCACGATAATGAAAGACCGTTACTATGTCCAGCGCCTCACAGAGCAGGTTTTTTTGATCCGGGAGCGTGTCTCCCCGGATGCAGAGCCAGGGCCCGATGACCACCTTGTTCGAGCGTTCGACATCTACCACGATGCAGACCTGTATACCCGCCAGGTGAACGATAAACAAAAGCTACTCGATGAACAGTACGGCCACTGGGTACAGCGTGCGTTCTGAGAAAGGCAGGACATCGGCGCACTTCGTGACAGAGCACTGGAGTCATCAACTATGTACAAGTGTGACAGTGTTGATAGGAGAGTATGACGGTGTGCCACCATCTGTCCTTGCTCACGAGAAGGAGTTCCGTATGGGACGAATATCAACTGGGGTAATCATCTGGAGCCTCAAACGTTATACGAGAAATAGAAACCTGTGGGATCGTGTCTGTGCTAAATGTAAACAAGTGACTCCGGTCTTTGAGTATGAACATCGGGATGAACAGGAACGGCTTCTCTTTAGCTACCTTTGTGAGGGATGTGCGCAAAAGAAGCTGGCTGAGTGGCTGCAATCTGCGGAAAGCCCCGACTACGTGTCTCTTGGCTATCAGACGGACTTTGACGTTGCCATTGTTTCATACGAACAGAAAAATGATGGGGAAATCCTCAGGCTGACACGCTGGAGCCCAGAACAACGGCGACGGAGACTCCAGGGTGACCAGGAATAAGAGAGAAGCGGCTTACTCATTGTAGCACACCATGCATTTGATAAATGTTGCGTCTACATCAAAAATAGTGTATACTTAAAAAGTCTCATAGATCTTATGAAACTTGTCTTTCTAGCCATGTTCCTCGTATGAACTGGCGTTCAGAACACCTCTCCACCACCGGAATATGCTGTTCGGGATGGTCTCGTTTGCTCTCCTCGCTTGTATCCCTTCTCTTTTTACGCGGTAGCACATACTCTCCATACCGAGACGAAAGGACAAGACTGATGACAATGACCATTCCATTGACAGAACGCCTCAGTGAACAATGGTTGCTTGAAAGAACGTACCATGCACACTTGCGCAATGGGAGGGAACTTTCCATTCCCGCCCTCACGTTTGCAATGAAGCAACTCAACGATTTCGATGCGCCTCTCTCATCACAGTCAGCGACATCAAAATTGCCAGAGAGGCTGCCTCTGAAGAAGAGTGCGAGCTTCTACGTTCCTCTTCCTGCCTGGAGGGAGATCTCGCAAGAAGAAGCCTATACCATCTCTCAACAAGGTATTCCCATCCTGCTCTATGGCGAGCATGTGTGGAAGCATCCAAAAGGAGCCTTTGGAGCGTGGAGCGCGAATAAAAACATGCGCGTCATCATCTCTGGGAACGCTAAGGTGCAGCCAGAGGCGGTCTCTGGAACCGACTACGCCGTGTGCTATATTGACCCACAACAAGGGACGTTCTCCAATACCGTTTGGAAAGCCTGGTTCGCTTCTGAGGCTGCAACGATCCTCGAAGGCGGCGACCACAGCGCCATCACCTTCTTTGCCCCCAGGGTTCAGTTTCCTTATACCACTCACTATACGGTGATTGCCGCCGATGGGCAGATCCGTGAATATGCGACCAGTACTGAGGCAGTCCAGGAATTCCAGACATTGCCCCCGCGAGAGGTGAGCAAGGAGAGCCAGGTCCAAACAGTCTTCCCACAGTTCTGTTACTATCATGAGGTCACCTGTCCGAGCGGCGTCTACTGCATCGAATTTTTCGGACCTCGCATGGATGAGCGGGGATATCAGGTCAAGGAGGCAGCTTGATCGGAGCCTTATCGATTGAAAGAAGCTGGGAAGTCACTGATGAGGTGAGTGGATGTAGGAAGGCCAACTGCCTGTTGTTTAGCCAGGAGATGTTTTCAAAAGA